>NZ_JBHXTL010000025.1:0-64473 GCF_042677365.1 Kitasatospora sp. NPDC127116 | reverse complement strand
CCGGGGGGGTGCTCGCCGCGTGTGCGGGGGGGGCGGCCCCCCCGCCCCCCCCGGGCCGGGCGCGGGCCGCGCCACGTAGTCCGTCGTAACGATCGATAGAGGTTGAAGACCGTGAGCACTCCTGTCATCGGCGTCCTCGCCCTCCAGGGCGACGTCCGCGAGCACCTGGTGGCGCTGGCCGAGGCCGACGCGCTCGCCCGTCCGGTGCGCCGCGCCGAGGAGCTGGCCGAGGTCGACGCGCTGGTGATCCCCGGCGGGGAGTCCACCACCATGTCCAAGCTGGCGCTGCTGTTCGGCGTGATGGACCCGCTGCGCGAGCGGGTCGCCGCCGGGATGCCGGTCTACGGCACCTGCGCGGGCATGATCATGCTGGCGGACAAGATCCTGGACGGCCGCGAGGACCAGGAGACCGTCGGCGGCATCGACATGACGGTGCGCCGCAACGCCTTCGGGCGCCAGAACGAGTCCTTCGAGTCCGGGATCGACTTCACGGGCCTGGCCGACGCGCCGGTGCACGGCGTCTTCATCCGCGCCCCCTGGGTCGAGTCGGTCGGCGCGGGCGTCGAGGTGCTGGCCGAGCTGCCCGCCGCGGACGGCCCGGAGAGCCGGATCGTGGCGGTGCGCCAGGGCAACCTGCTCGCCACCTCCTTCCACCCGGAGCTGACCGGCGACCACCGGGTGCACGCGTACTTCGTGCGGATGGTCGAGGAGCACCTCGCCGGGGACGCGCGCTGACGGCGTCGACCACGCGCTGACCGTGTGCGCTTCACCGGTGACGACACCGGTAAGATCTCATCTGTTCATTTCCCTTTGGCGACGTAAAGGAGCTGGCGATGTCCGGCCACTCTAAGTGGGCTACCACCAAGCACAAGAAGGCCGTGATCGACGCCAAGCGCGGCAAGCTCTTCGCCAAGATGATCAAGAACATCGAGGTGGCGGCGCGCACGGGCGGTCCCGACCCGGCGGGCAACCCGACCCTCTACGACGCCATCCAGAAGGCCAAGAAGAGCTCGGTCCCGATCGACAACATCAACCGCGCCGTCAAGCGCGGTGGCGGTCTGGAGGCCGGCGGCGCCGACTACCAGACCATCATGTACGAGGGCTACGGCCCGAACGGCGTCGCGGTCCTGATCGAGTGCCTCACCGACAACCGCAACCGCGCGGCCTCCGACGTGCGCGTCGCGATGACCCGCAACGGCGGCTCGATGGCCGACCCGGGCTCGGTGTCGTACCTGTTCACCCGCAAGGGTGTCGTCATCGTCCCCAAGGCCGACGGCGTGGACGAGGACAAGCTGTTCGAGGTCGTCCTCGACCAGGAGCCGGAGGAGATCAACGACCTCGGCGACTCGTTCGAGATCGTCTCCGAGGCCTCGAAGATGGTCGCCGTGCGCACCGCGCTGGTCGACGCCGGCGTCGACTACGACTCGGCCGAGGCCAACTTCCTCCCCAGCATGCAGGTCGAGCTGGACGTCGACGGCGCCCGCAAGATCCTCAAGCTGATCGACGCCCTGGAGGACAGCGACGACGTGCAGAACGTCTTCGCCAACTTCGACATCTCCGACGAGGTCGGCGCGCAGCTCGACGCCGAGTGATCACTGCCCAGTGATCGTCGGTGAGTGACCGTTCTCACTGCCCGGCCCGGTGGTCCCTGGACCACCGGGCCGGTGTCGTCGGTGGGGTTGTCGGACCCGGGCGGTAGCCTGCGGAGGTCCTTCGTGGCGAGTGACAGGGAGACGGGCGAGTGGTGCGGGTACTGGGCGTGGACCCGGGGCTGACCAGGTGCGGGGTCGGCGTGGTCGAGGGTGCGCCGGGCCGGCCGCTGCGGATGGCCGGGGTCGGCGTGGTGCGCACCCCCGCCGAGGCCGAGATCGGGGAGCGGCTGCTCCAGGTCGAGCAGGGCATCGAGGCCTGGCTGGACGAGCACCGGCCCGACCTGGTCGCCGTCGAGCGGGTCTTCGCCCAGCACAACGTCCGCACCGTGATGGGCACCGCCCAGGCCAGCGCCGTCGCGATGCTCTGCGCCACCCGGCGCGGCATCCCCGTCACCCTGCACACCCCCAGCGAGGTCAAGGCCGCCGTCACCGGCTCCGGCCGGGCCGACAAGGCGCAGGTCACGGCCATGGTGCAGCGCCTGCTGCGGCTGGACGCGCCGCCCAAGCCGGCCGACGCCGCCGACGCGCTGGCGCTGGCCATCTGCCACATCTGGCGCGGCGGGGCGACCAACCGGCTGGAGGCCGCCGTCCGGGCCGCCCGGGCCACCCCCCGCTCCACTCCTCCGAAAGGCACCGTCCGATGATCGCCTTCGTGCAAGGGCCCGTGGCGGCCATCTCCTCCGGGACCGCGGTGGTCGAGGTCGGCGGGGTGGGCATGGCCGTGCAGTGCACCCCGAACACGCTGGCCGGGCTGCGGCTGGGCGAGCCGGCCCGGCTGGCCACCTCGCTGGTGGTCCGGGAGGACTCGCTGACCCTGTTCGGCTTCGCGGACGACGACGAGCGCGGCGTGTTCGAGATCCTCCAGGCCGCGCCCGGCGTCGGTCCCAAGCTGGCGCAGGCGATCCTCGGGGTGCACAGCCCCGACGCGCTGCGCGCCGCGGTCGCGGGCGGCGACGAGAAGGCGCTGGTCGCGGTGCCGGGCATCGGCAAGGCCAAGGCGGCCAAGCTGCTGCTGGAGTACAAGGACAAGCTCGGCGCCCCGCACGGCGCTGTCCCGGCGCAGAAGCCGATCGCCACCGGCCCGGCGCCGTGGAGCGATCAGCTGCACTCCGCGCTGACCGGCCTGGGGTACGCCCCGCGCGAGGCGGACGAGGCGGTCGCGGCCGTCACCCCGGAGGCCGAGGCGCAGGCGACGCCGGACGTCGGCGCCCTGCTCCGGCTCGCCCTGCGCGGCCTCAACCGGGCCCGCTGACCACCTGACGATCTGTCCATTTGTCGATACTGGAGACTCTGGAGCCCGCGACGATGTACGACCCGGAACCCGCCGACCGGCTGGTCACGGCCGCCGCCGACGGTGAGGACCAGGCGGTGGAGGCGGCGCTGCGCCCCAAGCTGCTGGACGAGTTCATCGGCCAGGAGCGGGTGCGCGAGCAGCTGTCGCTGGTGCTCCAGGCCGCCCGCAAGCGCGGCAGCGCGCCCGATCACGTGCTGCTGAGCGGGCCGCCCGGGCTCGGCAAGACCACCCTGTCCATGATCATCGCCGCCGAGCTGGGCGCGCCGATCCGGATCACCTCCGGCCCGGCCATCCAGCACGCCGGGGACCTCGCGGCGATCCTCTCCTCGCTCACCGAGGGCGAGGTGCTCTTCCTCGACGAGATCCACCGGATGTCCCGGCCGGCCGAGGAGATGCTCTACATGGCGATGGAGGACTTCCGGGTCGACGTGATCGTCGGCAAGGGTCCGGGCGCCACCGCCATCCCGCTGGAGCTGCCGCCGTTCACCCTGGTCGGCGCCACCACCCGGGCCGGCCTGCTGCCGCCGCCGCTGCGCGACCGCTTCGGCTTCACCGGGCACATGGAGTTCTACGCCCCGGCCGAGCTCCAGCGGGTGGTGCACCGCTCGGCCGCGCTGCTGGACGTGGAGATAGACCCGGCCGGCGCGGCCGAGATCGCCGGGCGCTCGCGCGGCACCCCGCGCATCGCCAACCGGCTGCTGCGCCGGGTCCGCGACTACGCCCAGGTCCGGCACGACGGGCAGGTCACCGTCGAGATCGCCGCCCAGGCGCTGGACGTCTACGAGGTGGACGCCCGCGGCCTGGACCGGCTGGACCGCGCGGTGCTGGACGCGCTGCTGCGGCTGTTCGGCGGCGGTCCGGTCGGCTTGTCGACACTGGCGGTCGCCGTGGGGGAGGAGTCCGAGACGGTCGAGGAGGTCGCCGAGCCGTTCCTGGTCCGCGAGGGCCTGCTCGCCCGCACCCCGCGCGGCCGGATCGCCACCGCCGCGGCCTGGCAGCACCTCGGTCTGACCCCGCCGGTCCAGACCATTCGCGGACGTGTTCCGGCGCAACCGGAGCTGTTCCCCGCCGATGAAAGTTGACCGCCATCGGCTGAACGGGTGAGTCGGTCCGGTCGGTTCCCACCCGGTGCTTCCGTGGTGGCACACGGAGGAGCCGGGAGTGAGGTCCGGGGAAACTGTGCAGGCGGAGGCTCGCCACTTTCGGTGGCAGGATGCGATGCTTGGCGTTGTCCGATCGATTCGGGGTCGCCTAGACTCCGCCGGACCGCCCCTCTCACCTGACGGGCCGACCAATACCACACAGGCCGCCGGCCGGCGGCCCGTAAAGGACCCTGGCTGCAGTGAACCTCATCATCCTTCTCCTCCCGATCATCGCGATCGTGCTCATGTTCCGGTCGCAGAAGAAGCGCCAGTCGCAGATGCAGCAGATGCAGACCGCGCTGGAGCCGGGGGCCGGTGTGCGCACCATCGGCGGTCTTTACGCCCAGGTGAAGGCGGTCAACGACGAGACCGTCGAACTGGAGATCGCGCCCGGCGTGGTCACCCACTTCACCAAGAGCGCCATCGCGGCCGTCCTGGACCCCCAGGAGTACGACGCGATCATCAACGGCCGCCCCGCCGATGACGAGCTGCCCGAGCCGGAGGCCGAGGACGCCGACGCCGAGCCGGTCGAGGACAAGCCGCTGTCGCTCAGCAAGGACAGTGCCGAGAAGGGTGACGTCGAGGGCGGGGCTCCCGCGAGCAAGTAGTACGGACGGGCAACCCGCCCGGCCGCGCGGCACAGTGCCGCGAGCCCACAGGACCTCAGGGCCGCAGAACCGCCGGACCCCTGTCCCGCCACGAGCCGGACGGGGGTCCGGTCGGGGAAGTGGCATGGACAGGGAGAAACGAGCAAGGTGGCAACACCCAAGTCGCGCCCGCGCGACGGCTACCCAGGGCGGGCGCTGGCCCTCATCCTGGTCGTCACCGTCGGACTGGTCGCCCTCATGTTCGGGACGGGCACCACCAAGCCCAGGCTCGGGATCGATCTCGCCGGTGGCACCAGCATCACGCTGACCGCGAAGTCGACCGATCCCAAGGCGATCAGCAAGTCCAACATGGACATCGCCACCGGGATCATCGAGCGCCGCGTCAACGGCATGGGTGTCTCCGAGGCGGAGGTCCAGACCCAGGGCGACAACACGATCATCGTGAACATCCCCAAGGGCGGCAACCAGCAGAACGCGGCGGACCAGGTGGGCACCACCGCCAAGCTGTTCTTCCGTCCGGTCCTGGCCGTGGCGCCCAGCGGCGTCACCGCTCCGGTGCCGACCGGCACCCCGTCCGCGGGCGCCACCGGCACCCCGGGGGCGACCCCGTCCGCCAGCGCGACCGGCAGCCCGTCCGCGAGCGCCACCAAGCAGGGCCGCCCCGCGAGCGAGGCCCTGGCCGCCGAGGGCGCCAGCCCGACCGCCGCCGCCACCGGCGCGAGCACCGCGCCCTCCGCAGCCGCCACCGGCGCCCCGAGTGCCGCGGCCACCCCGCCGAGCGCCGCCGACCTCACCGCCGCGATGACCCAGGGCACCGTGCCGCCGGAGCTGACGGCCGCGTTCGCCGCCCTGGACTGCTCCAAGCCCGAGGTCCGCACCGCCCAGACCGGCGCCGATGACAAGGCCGTCGTCGCCTGCTCGCAGAAGCCCGAGAACGGCTACTACGAGAAGCTCGCCCTCGGCCCCGTCGCCGTGAAGGGCTCGGACGTCTCCAAGGCCCAGCCGAGCCTCGACACCCAGTCGGGCGCCGGCTGGCAGGTCCAGCTGCAGTTCAACGGCACCGGCACCGACGACTTCACCAAGATCACCGGCCAGCTCGCCACCCAGGCCCCGCCGAACAACCAGTTCGCGATCGTGCTGGACAACCAGGTCGTCTCGCACCCCGAGGTCAAGAACGCGATTCCCGGCGGCAGCGCCGTGATCACCGGCCGCTTCACCCAGACCGAGGCGCAGGACCTGTCCAACGTGCTCGGCTACGGCGCCCTGCCGCTGGAGTTCGTCAAGAGCGACATCACCACCGTCTCCCCGGCGCTCGGCAGCGACCAGCTCAAGGCCGGCCTGGTGGCCGGCGCGATCGGCATGCTGCTGGTGGTCGCCTACTCGCTGGTCTACTACCGCGGCCTCGGCCTGGTCTCGATCGCCGGTCTGCTCGTCTCGGCGGCCCTGACCTACTCGATCATGAGCCTGCTCGGCAACGCGATCGGCTTCGCGCTGAACCTGCCGGCGGTCTGCGGTGCGATCGTCGCGATCGGCATCACGGCGGACTCCTTCATCGTGTACTTCGAGCGCATCCGCGACGAGGTCCGCGAGGGCGCCCCGCTGCGCCCGGCGGTCCAGCGGGCCTGGCCGCGCGCCCGGCGCACCATCCTGGTCTCGGACTTCGTGTCCTTCCTCTGTGCCGCCGTGCTCTACGTGGTCTCGGTCGGCAAGGTCCAGGGCTTCGCGTTCACCCTGGGTCTGACCACGGCGCTCGACGTCGTGGTGATCTTCCTCTTCACCAAGCCGCTGATCACGCTGCTGGCCCGCCGCAAGTTCTTCCTGAACGGCCACCCGTGGTCCGGCCTGGACCCGAAGCGGCTGGGCGCCCGCCCGCCGCTGCGCAGCAGCCGTCGCCGTAACCCCTCCTCTGCCGCCGTGAAGGAGGCCTGACACCGTGTCACGCTTCTCCAACCTGGGCCACCGGCTCTACCAGGGTGAAGTCAGCTTCGACTTCGTCGGACGCCGCAAGCTCTGGTACTCCATCTCCGGCGTGATCGTGCTGGTCGCGGCGATCGGCCTGGCCATGGGCCTGCACCTGGGCATCGAGTTCAAGGGCGGCTCGGTCTACACCGTGGCCAAGCCCGGCCTGACGGTCTCCCAGGCACAGGAAACCGCGGACGGGGTCGTCTCCTCGCACCCGCTGGTGCAGTCGACCGACAACGGCAAGATCCGCATCCAGGTCAGCACCGAGGAGCCGAAGAGCTCCGACCAGATCCGCGCCGAGCTCTCGCAGAAGCTCGACGTGCCGCTGGACACCGTCGAGGCCCAGGTGATCGGCCCCAGCTGGGGCAAGCAGATCTCCCAGAAGGCACTCACCGGTCTGATCGTCTTCATGGTCCTGGTGACGGTCTACCTGGCGATCGCCTTCGAGTGGCGGATGGCGGTGTCCGCCCTGGTCGCCCTCATCCACGACCTCCTGATCACCATCGGCGTGTACGCCCTGGTGGGCTTCGAGGTCACCCCGGGTACGGTGATCGGCTTCCTGACCATCCTCGGGTACTCGCTCTACGACACGGTCGTCGTCTTCGACACCGTGAAGGAGAACACCAAGGGGCTCACCAAGCAGAACAAGCTCACCTACAGCGAGGCCGCGAACGCGGGCCTCAACCAGACCCTGGTGCGCTCGCTCAACACCACCGTGGTGGCACTGCTTCCGGTCGCCGCACTGCTGTTCATCGGTGGCGGCCTCCTGGGCGCCGGCACCCTGAACGACATCTCGCTCGCGCTGTTCATCGGCCTCGCGGCCGGTGCCTACTCCTCGATCTGCGTCGCCACCCCGCTGCTGGCGCAGCTCAAGGAGGAGCAGCCGGATATGAAGGCGCTGCGCAAGCGGGTCCTCCAGCACCGCGCCGCCGCGGCCGCCAAGGCCGAGGCCGCGGACGAGGAGCCGACGGGCGAGGAGCAGCCTGCGGGTATGGTCGGACAGCGTGGCCGCTCGGCCGGCACCTCCCGTGCCAAGGGCCGTCCGTCCACCAAGCGCTGACCCCGACCACGACCCCGGGGCCCCACCAGACCGTGAAGGACACCACCGTGACCACCGCCGACACCGCACTGGCCGAGCTGCTGAACAGCCGGATCCGGGACGTCCCGGACTACCCGAAGCCGGGTGTGCTGTTCAAGGACATCGCGCCGCTGCTCGCCGACGCCGAGGCCTTCGGCGCCCTCACCCGGGCGCTGGCGGACCGGGCCGCGGAGCTCGGTGCGACCAAGGTGGTGGGCCTGGAGGCGCGCGGCTTCGTGCTGGCGGCCCCGGCGGCCTTCGCGGCCGGGCTCGGCTTCGTGCCGATCCGCAAGCAGGGCAAGCTGCCCGGCGAGGTGTTCCGGCGCTCGTACGAGCTGGAGTACGGCTCGGCGACGCTGGAGGTGCAGTGCGACGCCTTCGCGCCCGGTGAGCGGGTGCTGGTGGTGGACGACGTGCTGGCCACCGGTGGCACCATCGGCGCCTCGCTGGACCTGGTGAAGGAGGCCGGGGCCGAGCTGGCGGGCGTCGTGGTGCTGATGGAGCTGGGCTTCCTGGACGGCCGCGAGCGGCTGGCCGGGCACCTGGGCGGCGCTCCGCTGGAGACGCTGGTCACGGTCTGACGGATACGTCAGGAGGACGGCGGTCGGAACATCCGACCGCCGTCCTTCCGTTTCCTGGCCCGGCCGGATGAACACCCCGGCGCCCGGCTCGGTACCATGAAGATTCATCCCCTCCCGGTTGTCCCCGAACGTCCGGGCCCCGGCAGGGGCCGGCCCCGGTGCCCCGAGGAGTTGTCCTTGCCCGACGAGGTTGTGCCCACGGCCGCAGCGGCCGCCCCCGAAGACCGTCCCACGCCCTCGGGGGCCACCCCGGCACGCCCGGCGCCGACCTCCTCGCGTTCGCTCGGCCCGTCCGGCCGCGGTTCCACCGGCGGCATGCGCGCCCGCCTGGCCCGCCTCGGCGGCCAGCGCTCCAGCGTGCTGAACCCCGTCCTGGAGCCGTTGTTCCGCTCGATCCGGGCGAACGACCCCAAGGCCGACCCGGCGCTGCTGCGCGACATCGAGAAGGCGTACGCGGTGGCCGAGAAGTGGCACCGCGGACAGAAGCGCAAGAGCGGCGACCCGTACATCACCCACCCGCTGGCCGTCGCGACGATCCTGGCCGAGCTCGGCATGGACGCCCCGACCCTGATGGCCGGGCTGCTGCACGACACCGTCGAGGACACCGACTACGGCCTGGAGACCCTGCGCAAGGACTTCGGCGACTCGGTGGCCCTGCTGGTGGACGGCGTCACCAAGCTGGACCGGGTCAAGTTCGGCGAGGCCGCACAGGCCGAGACCGTCCGCAAGATGGTCGTGGCGATGGCCAAGGACCCGCGGGTCCTGGTGATCAAGCTCGCCGACCGCCTGCACAACATGCGCACGATGCGCTACCTCAAGCGGGAGAAGCAGGAGAAGAAGGCCCGCGAGACGCTGGAGATCTACGCCCCGCTGGCGCACCGGCTGGGCATGAACACCATCAAGTGGGAGCTGGAGGACCTCGCCTTCGCGATCCTCTACCCCAAGATGTACGACGAGATCGTCCGGCTGGTCGCCGAGCGCGCCCCCAAGCGGGACGAGTACCTGGCGACCGTCATCGACCAGGTCCAGGCGGACCTGCGCGGCGCCCGGATCACCGCCTCCGTCACCGGCCGGCCGAAGCACTACTACTCGGTCTACCAGAAGATGATCGTCCGGGGCCGGGACTTCGCCGAGATCTACGACCTGGTGGGCATCCGGGTCCTGGTCGACACCGTCCGCGACTGCTACGCGGCGCTGGGCACCATCCACGCGCGGTGGAACCCGGTGCCGGGGCGGTTCAAGGACTACATCGCGATGCCCAAGTTCAACATGTACCAGTCGCTGCACACCACGGTGATCGGTCCCGGGGGCAAGCCGGTCGAGCTGCAGATCCGCACCTTCGACATGCACCGGCGGGCCGAGTACGGCATCGCCGCGCACTGGAAGTACAAGCAGCGCGCGGTGGCCGGGGCGTCCAAGGTCCGCACCGACACCCCGACCCAGGTCCGCAAGGAGGACAAGGCCGGCGCCGTCAACGAGATGGCCTGGCTGCGGCAGCTGCTGGACTGGCAGAAGGAGACCGCCGACCCGGGCGAGTTCCTGGAGTCGCTCCGCTTCGACCTGGCCAGCAACGAGGTCTTCGTCTTCACCCCCAAGGGTGACGTGATAGCCCTGCCGGCCGGGGCCACCCCGGTCGACTTCGCCTTCGCGGTGCACACCGAGGTCGGCTACCGGACGATAGGCGCCCGGGTCAACGGGCGGCTGGTGCCGCTGGAGTCGACCCTGGAGAACGGCGACACCGTCGAGGTCTTCACCTCCAAGGCGGAGAACGCCGGACCCTCCCGGGACTGGTTGGGCTTCGTCAAGTCCCCGCGCGCCCGCAACAAGATCCGCGCCTGGTTCTCCAAGGAGCGCCGCGAGGAGGCGATCGAGCACGGCAAGGAGGCGATCGTCCGGGCGATGCGCAAGCAGGGCCTGCCGATCCAGCGGATCCTGACCGGCGACTCGCTGGTCACCCTGGCCCACGAGATGCGCTACCCCGACATCTCCTCGCTCTACGCCGCGATCGGCGAGGGCCACGTCGCCGCGCCGAACATCGTGCAGAAGCTGGTGCAGGCGCTCGGCGGCGAGGAGGGGGCGACCGAGGACCTGGCGGAGACCGCCACCCCGACCCACGACAACCGCCGCGCGGTGCGCCGCCGGGCCAAGGGCGACCCGGGCGTGATCGTCAAGGGCGTCGAGGACGTCTGGGTCAAGCTCTCCCGCTGCTGCACCCCGGTGCCCGGCGACCCGATCGTCGGCTTCGTGACCCGCGGCAACGGCGTCTCGGTGCACCGCGCCGACTGCGTCAACGTGGAGGCGCTGAGCCAGCAGCCGGAGCGCATGATCGACGTCGAGTGGGCGGCCACCCAGTCCTCGGTCTTCCTGGTGGCCATCCAGGTCGAGGCGCTGGACCGCTCCCGGCTGCTCTCGGACGTCACCCGGGTGCTCTCCGACCAGCACGTCAACATCCTGTCGGCGGCGGTGCAGACCTCCCGGGACCGGGTGGCGATGAGCCGCTTCACCTTCGAGATGGGCGACCCGAAGCACCTGGGCCACGTGCTCAAGGCGGTGCGCGGCGTCGAGGGCGTGTACGACGTCTACCGCGTCACCTCCGCCCGCAAGTAGCGCGCGGGTACGCGGAAGGCCCCCGGGAGCGTTCCCGGGGGCCTTCGCCGTTCAGCGCTCGGGGCGGTCAGCCGCTGAACTCCTCCTGGCTCCGGTGCGCCTGCTCCAGCAGGGTCTGCACGCCGGCCAGCTCGGACTCCAGCTTGGCGGTCCTGGACGCGTTGCCGGCCGCGCGGGCCTTGTCCAGGTCGGCCTGGATCTTGTCGGCCTTGGCCTGGAACAGGCCCACCATGCCGGCCGCGCGGGCCTTGGCCTCCGGGTTGGAGCGCTTCCACTCGGCGTCCTCGGCCTCGCGGATGGCCCGCTCGACCGTGTTCAGCCGGCCGTCCAGCTTCGGACGGACCTCGCGCGGCACGTGGCCGATGGCCTCCCAGCGCTCGTTGACCTCGCGCAGCGCGGCCTTGGCGGTCTTGAGGTCGGTGATCGGCAGGATCGCCTCGGCCTCGGCGGCGAGCGCCTCCTTGAGCTTCTGGTTCTCCACCTGCTCGGCGTCCCGCTCGCTGAACACCGAGGAGCGGGCCTGGAAGAAGACGTCCTGGGCGCCGCGGAACCGCGCCCACAGCTCGTCCTCGATGTCCCGCTGGGCCCGGCCGGCGGACTTCCAGCGCGCCATCAGGTCGCGGTAGGCGGCCGCGGTGCTGCCCCACTCCGTGGACGAGGACAGCGCCTCGGCCTCGGTGACCAGCGCCTCCTTGGTCTGCCGCGCCTTCTCGCGCTCGGCGTCCAGGGTGGCGAAGTGCGCCTTGCGGTGCTTGGAGAAGACCGAGCGGGCGTGCGAGAAGCGGTGCCACAGCTCGTCGTCGCTCTTGCGGTCCAGCCGCGGCAGGCCCTTCCAGGTGTCCACCAGGGCGCGCAGCCGGTCCCCGGCCTCCCGCCACTGGGTCGACTCGGCGAGCTGCTCGGCCTCGGTGACCAGGGCCTCCTTGGCCGTACGGGCCTCGTCCTGGGCCTTGGCGCGAGCGGCCTTGCGCTCCTCGCGCCGGCTCTCGATCTCGCCGGCGAGCGTGTCCAGCCGCTTGGCCAGGCCCTCCAGGTCGCCGACCGCGTGTCCCTCGACCACCTGGGCGCGCAGGTGCTCCAGCGCGGTCTGGGCGTCCTTGGCGGCCAGGTCGGTGGTGCGCACCCGCTTCTCCAGCAGGCCGATCTCCACCTCGATGCCCTGGTACTTGCGCTCGAAGTAGGCGAGGGCCTCCTCGGGCGAGCCGGCCTGCCAGGAACCGACGACGCGTTCACCGTCGGCCGTCCTGACGTAGACCGTGCCCTGCTCGTCCACACGGCCCCACGGGTCGCTGCTCATAGCGCGTCCTCCACATGACGTCGCGCCCGCGCCGGGGCGGCGCGCGTCCGTCGTCCACAGTTGATGTGCGACGGACCGAAAGAGTCCGCCGTCCCCGTCCGCCGTGCCTTGCTGCCGAGGGTGACGGCCAGGCGGGTGCGGGCACCCTATACAACGCCAACATAGGCGACCGGGACCGGTGCTGTCCGCATCCGGGCCGGGCGATTTCGGTCCGGGGCCCTGCGGGGACGGCGCGCAGGCCGCCCCCGCAGGGCCCCGGAGTAGGTCAACCCTTCGCCACCGTAACGGAGTTGAAGGTGACGTCGGCCATCGGGTGGCCGTCCGGCGAGCCCTCCAGGGTGCCCGCGGCGGCGATCTTCTGCACCACGTCCAGGCCCCCGGTGATCTTGCCGAAGGGGGTGTAGTTCGGCGGCAGCTTGGTGTCCTTGTAGACCAGGAAGAACTGGCTGCCGTTGGTGCCCGGGCCGGAGTTGGCCATCGCCACGGTGCCGGCCGGGTAGGTCGCGCCGGTCAGGTTCTCGTCCGCGAACTTGTAGCCGGGGCCGCCGGTGCCGCCCGGGACGGTCGCGCTGGCGGTCGGGTCGCCGCACTGGAGCACGAAGATGCCGTCGGTGGTGAGCCGGTGGCACTTGGTGTGGTCGAAGTACTGCTCGCCGGCCAGGAAGGCGAAGGAGTTCACGGTGTGCGGGGCCTTCGCGGCCTCCAGCGCGATCGTCACCTTGCCGCAGTTGCTGTCCAGCGTCATGGCGTACGAGCCGCCCGGGTCGACCGTCATGGCCGGCTCGGCCTGCCACTGCTTGCCGTTGGGCGCGCCCGGCGCCGGGGCGGCGCAGCCCTCGACCGGCTTGCGGGTCGGGGTGGACGGCTCGTCGGTGCTGGTCGGCGCCGCCTGGGCGCTGTTCGCCGAGGCCTTCTTGTCGCCCTTGTCGTCCGAGCTGAACGCGCCGGTGGCGATCAGGGTGCCACCGCCGGCCAGCACCACGACGGCGAGCGAGGCGCCCAGGATCGTGTTGCGCCGCCTGCGTGCGGCCGCGGCCGCGACCCGGCGCTCCAACTGGCGCTCGTACTTGTCTCGGGCGAGCTGCCGCCGCCGTTGTTCGCTGCTGACCACCGGCCGTGTCTCCTACGGATGTGCGGGAAAAGTGGATGGATTCCGGAGCGGATCATCGCATCCCTCGGCGGCCAAGTGTAGGGACCGGGCCTGTAAGAACCCGGTGAACCTGCCGGGCCGCGGCGCCCCGTCACCCCTATCTGGTTCGCAACCGGACCCGCGGCGCCGGTAGGCTGCACCTACATCACCACTGGCAGCGATCACCACTGGTAGCCGCCGCAGCCGACCGCCGCACACCCGAAGGACGCGCGTGTTCATCGCCGGATTCCCCGCTGGAGCCTGGGGCACCAACTGCTACCTGGTCGCCCCGGCGGCGGGCGAGGAGTGCGTCATCGTCGATCCCGGCCACCAGGCGGCCCGCGGCGTCGAGGACATGGTCCGCGAGCACCGGCTGAAGCCCGTCGCCGTGCTGCTCACCCACGGCCACATCGACCACGTGGCCTCGGTGGTCCCGGTCTGCGGCGCCCGCGGCGTCCCGGCCTGGATCCACCCCGAGGACCGGTACATGATGTCCGACCCGGAGAAGGCGCTCGGCCGCTCCCTGGGCACCCAGCTGATGGGCGAGCTCACCGTCGGCGAGCCCGACGACGTGCGCGAGCTCACCGACGGCAGCGTGCTGGAGCTGGCCGGCCTGAAGCTCACCGTGGACCACGCCCCGGGCCATACCGGGGGGTCGGTGACCTTCCGGACGCCCGGTGCCGAGGACCTCCCCCCGGTGCTGTTCTCGGGCGACCTGCTGTTCGCCGGCTCCATCGGGCGTACCGACCTCCCGGGCGGGGACAGCGCGGCGATCATGAACTCGCTGGCCCGGGTGTGCCTGCCCCTCGACGATTCCACCGTGGTCCTCTCCGGCCACGGCGGTCAGACCACCATCGGCCGCGAGCGCGCCACCAACCCCTACCTCCGACAGGCAGCGGGGGCGGCCGGCGCCCCGGCTTTCCCGCGACGAGGAATGTGACGGAAGAGAAGTTGAGCACCTTCACCGCCCCCAAGGGCACCTACGACCTGCTGCCCCCCAGCTCCGCGACGTTCCTGGCGATCCGCGAGCGCATCGCCGCACCCGCCCGCCGGGCCGGCTACGGCTACGTCGAGACCCCGGTCTTCGAGGACGTGAAGCTGTTCTCCCGCGGTGTCGGCGAGTCCACCGACATCGTCTCCAAGGAGATGTACACCCTCACCACCAAGGGCGGCGACGAGCTGGCGCTGCGCCCGGAGGGCACCGCCTCGGTGCTGCGCGCCGCCCTCCAGGCCAACCTGCACAAGCAGGGCAACCTGCCGGTCAAGCTCTGGTACTCCGGCTCGTACTACCGCTACGAGCGCGCCCAGAAGGGCCGCTACCGCCAGTTCTCCCAGGTCGGTGCCGAGGCGATCGGCGCCGAGGACCCGGCGCTGGACGCCGAGCTGATCATCCTGGCCGACGACGCCTTCCGCTCGCTGGGCCTGGGCAACTACTCGCTGCTGCTCAACAGCCTCGGCGACAAGCAGTGCCGCCCGGTCTACCGCGCCGCCCTGATCGAGTTCCTCTCGGGCCTGGACCTGGACGAGGAGACCCGCCGCCGCGCCGAGATCAACCCGCTGCGCGTCCTCGACGACAAGCGCGAGTCGGTTCAGGCCCAGCTCACCGACGCCCCGATGCTCCGCGACTACCTGTGCGAGGAGTGCAAGGCGTACGACGAGAAGGTCCGCGAGCTGCTCACCGCCAACGGCGTCGCCTTCGTCGACGACCCGAAGCTGGTCCGCGGCCTGGACTACTACACCCGCACCACCTTCGAGTTCGTGCACAACGGCCTCGGCGCCCAGTCCGCCATCGGCGGCGGCGGCCGCTACGACGGCCTGTCCGAGATGATCGGCGGCCCCGCGCTGCCGTCCGTCGGCTGGGCCCTCGGCGTGGACCGCACCTTCCTGGCCCTGGAGGCCGAGGGCGTGGACCTCGACCTGCCGGCCGCCACCTCCGTCTACGCCGTCGCGCTCGGCGAGGAGGCCAAGAACATCCTGTTCGCCAAGGTGGTCGAGCTGCGCCGGGCCGGCGTCGCCACCGACCTCGCCTTCGGCGTCAAGAGCATCAAGAACGCCATGAAGTCCGCCGACCGGTCCGGCGCCCGCTTCGCCCTGATCGCCGGGGACCGGGACCTCGCCGAGGGCGTCGTCCAGCTCAAGGACCTGAGCACCGGCGAACAGGCCCCCGTCGCCCTCGACGCACTCGTCACCACCCTGAAGGAGAAGCAGCTGTGATCCGCACGCACGACGCGGGCACGCTCCGCCCGGAGCACGCAGGCACCACCGTCACCCTGGCCGGCTGGGTCGCCCGCCGCCGCGACCACGGCGGCGTCGCCTTCATCGATCTGCGCGACGCCTCCGGCACCGTGCAGATCGTGGTCCGCGACCTCGACTCGGTGCACGGCCTGCGCGCCGAGTACTGCGTCAAGGTCGTCGGCGACGTCCGGGTCCGCCCCGAGGGCAATGAGAACCCGGACATCCCGACCGGCGCGGTCGAGGTCGTCGTCAGCGCGATCGAGGTGCTCTCCGAGGCCGCCCCGCTGCCCTTCCCGGTCGCCGAGTACGAGCCGGGCACGGTCAACGAGGAGGTCCGCCTCCGCTACCGCTACCTCGACCTGCGCCGCGAGGGCCCGGCCAAGGGCCTGCGCCTGCGCTCCAAGGTCAACAACATCATCCGCCGGGTGATGGAGGAGAACGACTACCTCGACATCGAGACGCCGTACCTCACCCGCTCCACCCCCGAGGGCGCCCGCGACTTCCTGGTCCCGGTCCGCCTCCAGCCCGGCCACTGGTACGCCCTGCCGCAGTCGCCCCAGCTGTTCAAGCAGCTGCTGATGGTGGCCGGCATGGAGCGCTACTACCAGATCGCCCGCTGCTTCCGCGACGAGGACTTCCGCGCCGACCGGCAGCCGGAGTTCACCCAGCTGGACATCGAGGCCTCGTTCGTCGACCAGGAGGACATCCTGGCCCTCGGCGAGAAGATCATCGGCTCCGTCTGGCGCGAGGTCCACGGCTACGAGATCCCCAACCCGCTGCCGCGGATGACCTACGCGGACGCCATGGGCCGCTACGGCTCGGACAAGCCGGACGTCCGCTTCGGCCAGGAGCTCACCGACCTGACCGCGTACTTCAAGGGCACCGACTTCCGCGTCTTCCAGGCCCCGTACGTCGGCGCCGTGGTCATGCCCGGCGGTGCCTCGCAGCCGCGCAAGCAGCTGGACGCCTGGCAGGACTGGGCCAAGGCGCGCGGCGCCCGCGGCCTCGCCTACGTGCTCATCGACGCCGAGACCGGCGAGCTGCGCGGCCCGGTCGCCAAGAACCTCTCCGAGGAGCACCTGGCCGGCCTCGCCGCCGCCGCCGGCGCCAAGAACGGCGACGCGATCTTCTTCGCGGCCGGCAAGGAGCGCGCCTCGCAGGAGCTGCTCGGCGCCGCCCGTCTGGAGATCGGCCGCCGCTGCGAGCTGATCGACGAGTCCCAGTGGGCCTTCCTCTGGGTCGTCGACTTCCCGATGTTCGAGCCGATCGAGGACGACAAGGGACAGTTCCAGGGCTGGCACGCGGTGCACCACCCGTTCACCGCCCCGACCGCGGAGTCGCTGGACACCTTCGACACCGACCCGGGCTCGGCGCTCTCCAACGCCTACGACCTGGTCCTCAACGGCTCGGAGCTGGGCGGCGGTTCGATCCGTATCCACCAGCGCGACGTGCAGAAGCGGGCGTTCGACGCGATCGGCCTCTCCGAGGAGGAGGCGGCCTCGCAGTTCGGCTTCCTGCTGGACGCCTTCAACTACGGCCCGCCGCCGCACGGTGGCGTCGCCTTCGGCCTGGACCGCATCGTCACGCTGCTGGGCGGGTACGACACCATCCGGGACGTCATCGCCTTCCCGAAGACGTCCACCGGCGGCGACCCGCTGACCGGCGCCCCGACCCCGATCACCCCGGCGCAGCGTCGCGAGGCCGGCGTGGACGCCCAGCCGAAGGTCCGCGAGGACGCCAAGGGCGAGGCTCAGCCCAAGTCCTGACGTCGCGTCATCCGCTAACCTGCAACGGCCCCGGACGGCTCGCCCGTCGTCCGGGGCCGGTCCACAACGGTGTGTGACACAGGGAGGGTTGACTCAATGCAGGTCACAACGAGAGTCGAATGTCCGGACGACGTCCCGGCGACCAGACGCGTCCACATGGCCGCGTTCCCGGGGCCGGACGAGGCGGACCTGGTGGACGCGCTGCGCCGCGATCCCGCCTGGCTGCCCGGGCTGTCCGTGGTGGCGGTCGACGGTGCCGGGCTGGTGATCGGCCACGCGCTGCTGACCCGGCTGCGGGTCGGCGACGGCAAGGCGCTGGCGCTCGCGCCGGTCGCGGTGGCGCCCGAGTGGCAGCGCCGGGGCGTCGGCGAGCTGGTCGTCCGGGCCGCGCTGGCGGCGGCCGAGGAGGCGGGCGAGAAGCTCGTGGTCGTCCTCGGCGATCCGGAGTACTACGGGCGGTTCGGCTTCGCGCCGGCCGGGCGGCACCAGGTCTCCGGCCCGTTCGAGGTGCCGGAGGCGTACTTCCAGGCGCTGCCGCTGGCGGCGTACGACGGCGCCCCGCGCGGGCTCTGCCGCTACCCCGAGCCCTTCGTCGCCGTATAGAGCCTGCCTCCGGGCTCCTGCCCCACCCCGAGCGCCGCTCCCTCGGGCGCCTCTCCCGGGGCCGGTCCACGAGACCGGCCCGGTCGCCACGGCCTCGCCGACCTGCGGATCCGGCCGCCGGCGCCTACGGTGAATGCTCATCAGCATTCGACCGAACGGAGGACCCGAGGGTGGCCGAGCAGCGGCGGACCGGGAAGCCGGGGAAACTGGCCAGGAAGCCGTACGAGCGGGAGCTGCTGCGGCTCCAGGAGGAGCTGGTGAAGCTCCAGGAGTGGGTGCGGGCCGAGGGCGCCCGGCTGGTGGTGGTCTTCGAGGGACGTGACGCCGCCGGAAAGGGCGGAGCGATCAAGCGGGTGACGGAGTACCTGAACCCGCGCATCGCCCGGGTCGCGGCACTGCCCACGCCGACCGAACGGCAGAAGACCCAGTGGTACTTCCAGCGGTACGTCGAGCACCTGCCGGCCGCCGGGGAGATCGTGCTGTTCGACCGCAGCTGGTACAACCGCGCGGGCGTCGAGCGCGTGATGGGCTTCTGCAGCGACGAGGAGTACTGGCAGTTCCTGCACCAGTGCCCGACCTTCGAGCGGATGCTGACCGAGTCGGGCATCCTGCTGCGCAAGTACTGGTTCTCGGTGAGCGACACCGAGCAGGAGCGGCGCTTCCGGGACCGCCTGGGCGACCCGATGAAGCGCTGGAAGCTCTCCCCGATGGACGTCGAGTCGATCACCCGCTGGGAGGACTACTCGCGGGCCAAGGACGAGATGTTCATCCACACCGACACCCCGGACTCGCCCTGGCACGTGGTGGAGAGCGACGACAAGCGCCGGGCCCGGATCAACATGATCGCCCACCTGCTGTCCACCGTGCCGTACCGCGAGATCAGGGCCCGGCAGGTCGAACTGCCGCCCCGCCCCGCGTCGCGCGGCTACCAGCGGCCCCCGCGCGACCTGCAGAAGTACGTCCCGGACCACGCCGCCGGGCTGGAGTAGGCCGGGCCCGTCGCGTGCCTTGCCGGGCTGTCCGGGGCCTCGCATAGGCTTCCGGTGTGGACGAACCGGACCTCTTCACCGCCGCAGCCGAGGAACGCCAGAGCAGGGAGCCCGGCCGGGCGCCGCTGGCCGTACGGATGCGTCCGCGCACCCTGGACGAGGTGGCGGGGCAGCGGCAGCTGCTGAAGCCCGGCTCGCCGCTGCGCCGGCTGGTCGCGGGCTCGCGGGGCCCGGCGGCGACCAGTTCGGTGATCCTCTGGGGGCCGCCCGGCACCGGCAAGACCACCCTGGCGCACGTGATCAGCCAGGCGGTCGAGGGCCGCTTCGTGGAGCTGTCCGCGATCACCGCCGGGGTCAAGGAGGTCCGGGCGGTGATCGACGGCGCCCGGCGGGCGGTCGGGATGTCCGGCCGGGAGACGGTGCTCTTCCTGGACGAGATCCACCGCTTCTCCAAGGCCCAGCAGGACTCGCTGCTGCCGGCCGTGGAGAACCGCTGGGTGACCCTGATCGCGGCGACGACCGAGAACCCGTACTTCTCGGTGATCTCCCCGCTGCTGTCCCGCTCGCTGCTGCTCACCCTGGAGTCGCTGACCGACGAGGACATCCGGGCGCTGCTGCGCCGCGCGGTGGCCGACGAGCGCGGCCTGGAGGGCGCGCTGGAGCTGTCCGCGGAGGCCGAGGACCACCTGGTGCGGCTGGCCGGCGGGGACGCCCGGCGGGCGCTCACCACCCTGGAGGCGGCGGCCGGTGCGGCGCTGGAGAAGGGCGAGCCGAGCATCACGCTGGCCACCACCGAGACGGCGGTCAACCAGGCGGCGGTGCGCTACGACAAGGACGGCGACCAGCACTACGACGTGGCGAGCGCGCTGATCAAGTCGATCCGCGGCAGCGACGTGGACGCCACCCTGCACTACCTGGCCCGGATGATCGAGGCGGGGGAGGACCCGCGGTTCATCGCCCGCCGGCTGATGATCTCGGCCAGCGAGGACGTCGGACTGGCCGACCCGACGGCCCTGCAGACGGCGGTGGCGGCGGCCCAGGCGGTGGCCCTGATCGGCTTCCCGGAGGCCCGGATCATCCTCTCCCAGGCGGCCATCGCGCTGGCCCTGGCGCCCAAGTCCAACGCCGCCTACCTGGCGATCGACGCGGCGCTGGCGGACGTCCGGCAGGGCCTGGCGGGCGCCGTCCCGCCCCACCTGCGGGACGCGCACTACGGCGGCGCGGGCAAGCTCGGCCACGGCCAGGGCTACCGGTACCCGCACGACCTGCCGGAGGGCATCGCCGCCCAGCAGTACGCGCCGGACGCGGTGCACGGCAAGGAGTACTACCGGCCGACCAGGCGCGGCGGCGAGGCCCGGTACGCGGACGTGGTGGAGTGGACGCGCGGGCGGCTGCGGGGGGAGCGCAGGGTGGAGGGCAAGGCCGGGAAGAAGGACGGGAAGGCGCCCGCGAAGCCGGAGCAGAAGGCCGAGGAGCAGCCCGGGGAAAAGGGCGAGTGATCCACCGGTATACTCGGTCGGAGTGCCATGTCCCGGGACGGCGGCGGGGGAGACCCCACCGACCGGCCGCACCAGCGGGGCACCGGCCGTAGGCCCCCTCCGAGGGGCCCGCACCAGGAGCGTCGCGCACCGTTTCGGTGTCGCGGGCGGCCCAGATTCTGGGCCGGTCCGTGTGACCAGCACTTTCGTGCCCGGCTCCGGAGAGCGGCTGACCGCATCGCCTCGGCGATGGGTTGTCTCCGGGTCGCGAGATGCGACCTCCGTCAACACCTGGTGAAGCCGTATTCGTAAGCAAGGAAGGTTTGGTTCATGGCGAACCAGAAGCGTCCCAAGGTCAAGATCGCGCGTGCGCTCGGCGTGCCGCTGACCCCGAAGTCCGTCAAGTACTTCGAGGCCCGCCCGTACCCGCCCGGCCAGCACGGCCGTGGCCGCAAGCAGAACTCGGACTACAAGGTCCGTCTGCTCGAGAAGCAGCGTCTGCGCGCCCAGTACGACCTGAGCGAGAAGCAGATGGCGCGCGCGTTCGACCGCGCGAAGAAGGCCGAGGGCAAGACCGGCGAGGCGCTCGTCGCCGACCTGGAGACCCGTCTGGACTCGCTGGTGCTGCGTTCGGGCATCGCCCGCACCATCTACCAGGCCCGCCAGATGGTCGTCCACGGCCACATCGAGGTCAACGGCGGCAAGGTCAACAAGCCGTCGTTCCAGATGAAGCCGGGCTTCGTGGTCACCGTCCGCGAGCGCTCCAAGGAGAAGGTCCCCTTCCAGGTCGCCCGTGAGGGTGGCTACGCGGGTGAGGGCCAGACCCCGAAGTACCTCGAGGTCAACCTGAAGGCCCTGGCCTTCCGCCTGGACCGTGCGCCGCAGCGCAAGGAGGTCCCGGTGATCTGTGACGAGCAGCTGGTCGTCGAGTACTACTCGCGCTGACCCGGTTCCGCTCTTCGCGACACCACGAGCGAGCCCCCGCCGCCTTTCGAGGCGACGGGGGCTCGCCCCTTTTCCGCGCTGTCCTTCCCGCTGCCGTCAGATGCTCTCGCCGGTCATCGCGGCGGCCAGCCGCAGGTGCGGGCGGGCCTCCTCGGGCCGGCCCTGGCGCTCCAGGGTGCGGCCGAGCATCAGCCGGGCGTAGTCCTCGGCCGGGTCGGCCTCCAGGATCCGCAGCAGCTCGGCCTCGGCGCGGCGGAGCTGGGCCGAGTGGAAGTAGCTGCGGGCCAGCAGCATCCGGACGGAGAGGTTGGTCGGCTCCTCGGCGAGGACACCTTCGAGCGTGCGCGCCGCGTCGGTGTACGCCTTGGAATCGAAGTAGAACTTCGCCATGCGGTACTCGTTGGCGGCGTTGTGGACGGCCATGATGCTCCTTCCGGGCAGTTCCTTGCCTCCTCAAGCAATCGGCAAGTTTCAACTATTCCGCGCCGTCGAGGGCGCCGGCGCGGGCGGCACCGAGCGGGGGCCCCGCGCCGTTTCCGGGCCCTGCGCCCGGCCCCCGCCACCGAGCGCCCGGGCGACCGCCGCGTCCAGGTCCAGCAGGGTCCCGGCCTCGTAGCACTCCTCGTACTCCTGGGCGGTCAGCCCGGCCCGGGCCCGCTCGGCGCACTCCTGGTGCGGGCCGAAGAAGTTCCGCGAGCCCAGGAACGGGTTGCCGACCGTGCGCCAGATCCGGTGCGCGGCCCCCTGCAGCACCCGGGCCTCGCGCAGGTCGCCCGGCTCGCCCGGTCCGCTCGGCTCGGTCCCCAGCAGTGCCAGCAGGTCGATGCCCAGCACGATGCCGAGCAGGTCGCGGAAGAGGTGGTTCAGCCGCACGCACTCCCGGGCCAGCACCCGGGCGGGCTGCACGGCGCCGTCCAGCCAGTGCGAGTACGCCATCGCGTAGAGCACGTACCCGTAGGCCCACTGCTCGCCGTGCTCCTCGCACAGCTCGCGGGCCTGGCCGAACCAGAGCTCGCCGCTGTCCGGATCGCCCTGGAAGAGGTGGGCCAGGCCCAGCTCCAGCATGGCCATCACCACGTTGCTGTTGAGCTCGCCGATGGTCCGGTAGTGCCAGAGCGCCTCCTCGAACAGTTCGGCGGCCCGGTCGGGGTCGTCGCCGACCAGGGCGACGCAGCCCTGGCGGTGGACGGCGTAGGCCAGCGCCCGGTCGTCGCCGGTGTCCAGCGCCTGGCGGCGGCACTCCTCCAGTGCCGGGCGGGCGAAGCCGAGGTCGCCCTGGAGGGTGGCCATGTAGCCGGTCACCCAGAGGGCCTTGGCCCGGGCCTCGGTGGGCTCGCGGTCCAGCGCGAGCGCGCGGTCCAGCCAGTGCCGGCCCTCGCCGAGGTGGCCGCAGCCGATCCAGTAGAACCAGAGCGTGCCGGCCAGCAGCAGGGCGATCTGCTCCTCGCCCGGCTCGGCGAGGCAGAACTCCAGCGCCGCGCGCAGGTTGCCGTGGGCGAGCCCGGTGCGCTCGGCGGTCTCCGCCTGCCGGGGGCCGAACCACTCGACCTCGCCCCAGGTGGCGACGCCCAGGTACCAGTCCCGGTGGCGGCGCAGCAGCCGCTGCTCATCGCCGGCGGCGCGCAGCCACTGGCCGCCGTACTCGCGCAGGGTGTCCAGCAGCCGGAAGCGCACGCCGAAGGCGCTGTCCTCGCGCAGCACCACGGACTGGGCGACCAGCTCGTCGAGCAGGTCGAGGACCTCCTCGGCCTCGATGCCCTCGCCGGCGCAGACGTACTCGGCGGCCTCCAGGTCGAAACCGCCGGCGAAGACCGAGAGGCGGGCCCAGAGTAAACGTTCCTGCACGGTGCACAGCTCATGGCTCCAGCCGACCGTCGTGCGCAGCGTCCGGTGCCGCGGCAGGGCCGTCCGGGAGCCGCAGGTGAGCAGCCGGAAACGGTCGTCCAGCCGGGCGGTGACCTGCTCCACCGACAGCGCGCGCAGCCGGCCGGCGGCCAGCTCCAGGGCCAGCGGGATGCCGTCCAGCCGGCGGCAGAGCAACCCGACCGCCTCCGCGTTGGCCTCCGTCACCTCGAAGGACGGCAGCACCGCCCCGGCCCGCTCGACGAACAGCCGTACCGCGTCCGGCAGCGCGTCCGGCCGCACCGGGCCGGAGGGCGCCGGGCCGACCGGCAGCGGCGTGAGGGCCAGCAGGTGCTCGCCCGAGGCCCGCAGGGTGGTGCGGCTGGTGGTCAGCAGCCGCAGGCCGGGCAGCGCCCGCAGCAGCGCGTCGGACAGCTCGGCGCAGGCCTCCACCAGGTGCTCGCAGCCGTCCAGCACCAGCAGCAGGCGCCGGCCCTCCAGCCGCTCGATCAGGACGTCCAGCGGCGGACGGGCGGAGCCGTCGGCGAGCCGCAGCGCCTCCAGGACGGCGTGGCCGAGCAGCAGCGGGTCCTGCACCGGGGCCACCTCCACCAGCCAGGTGCCGTCCGGGAAGGCGTCGGCCGCCCGGGCCGCCGCGCGCAGGGCCAGCCGGCTCTTGCCCACGCCGCCCGGCCCGGTGACGGTCACCAGCCGGGCCGAGTCCAGCAGCCCGGCCAGCTCCGCCAGTTCGCCCCGCCGCCCGACGAAGCCGGTCACCTCGGCCGGCAGCCGGCCGGGCTCCGGCCCGTGCGGCCCCGCCGCGGGCTCCCCGCGCGGTGCTGTCCAGTCCCCGGCCAAAGGCTGCTCCCCGTGCTCCAGGCCGGACCGGTCGGGGTCCGGACGTGCGTCGGGCCGTACGGGCGACGGCCTGCCAGGCAGAACGAGGTGACCGATCGGTAGGTTACGCGCGCGGATCGCACACCCGACCGGATCGCCGGGCGAACAACCCGGTCCGGAAACCGGGCCCGGGCGCGATAGGGTTTCCTGCTGGGGCCTGTCTGACAGGCCCAGGAGAACTGCAAGGCGAGGGAGCGCGCAAAGGTGTCCGTGGGAGAGCTGGCCGGATTGCTCGTCGCCGTGTTCTGGGCGGTCCTGGTCACCCTGCTCGCCGTGGTGCTGGTCCGCCTCTCGCGGGTGCTCAAGGAGGCCGCCGTCCTGGTCTCCGCGGTCACCGAACAGGCCGTTCCGCTGCTGACCGACGCGGGCGCCGCGGTGCGCAGCGCCAACGAGCAGCTGGAGCGGGTCGACGAGATCACCGCCAACGTGCAGGACGCCGCCGCCAACGCCAACGCGCTCTCCTCCACCGTGGCCGCCACCCTGGGCGGACCGCTGGTGAAGGTCGCGGCGTTCAGCTACGGCGTGCGCAAGGCCGTCGCCCGGCAGCAGGGCGGCCTGCCGCCGGTGCCGGCGCAGGCCGGCGAGCGCGAGGAGCTGGCCAGGCTGATCCGGGCCGAGGTGCGCGCCGCGACCGCGCCCAGGAGCGGCCTGTTCTCCCGGGTCCGGCGCGCGGTGAGGGGCTGACGGCATGGTGCGACGCATCTTCTGGATGGCGGTCGGCGCCGGCGCCACCGTCTGGGCCATGAACAAGGCCAACGAGGCCGTGCACCGGCTCACCCCGGACAGCCTCTCCGGCACCGCCGCCCGCGGCGCGCTGCACCTGGGCGACCTGGCCAAGCAGTTCGCCCGGGACGTGCAGGCCGGCATGGCCGAGCGCGAGGAGCAGTTGAAGGACGACCTCGGGCTGCACGGCACCGCAGTGGCGGAGCCCCGCGGCGACCGCCGGTCCCTCCTGGGGAAGCGTTCCGCGCTGCCCCCCTCCGGCGAGCCGCAGTACCGAGCTATCTCGGCGGCGCCCGGTAGCCCGGCCGCCGCCCTGCCTCCGTCCCGCAGCTCCCGCACCACCCCCCGGACCACTGAAGAAACGCCCCGCCGCGCCCTGCCGCCGCGGGGCGGCACCCCGAACCGGAAGGACCACTAATGGAGTCGGCTGAGATCCGCCGCCGCTGGCTGCGCTTCTTCGAGGAGCGCGGCCACACCGTCGTTCCGTCGGCGTCCCTGGTCGCCGACGACCCCACCCTGCTGCTCGTCAACGCCGGCATGGTGCCGTTCAAGCCCTACTTCCTGGGCGAGGTCAAGCCGCAGTTCTCGCGCGCCACCAGCGTCCAGAAGTGCGTGCGCACCCTGGACATCGAGGAGGTCGGGAAGACCACCCGGCACGGCTCCTTCTTCCAGATGTGCGGCAACTTCTCCTTCGGCGACTACTTCAAGGAAGGAGCCATCAAGTTCGCGTGGGACCTGCTCACCACCCCCGTCGCGGACGGTGGCTACGGCCTGGAGAAGGAGAAGCTCTGGATCACCGTCTACAAGGACGACGACGAGGCCGAGCAGATCTGGCGTGACGTCATCGGCGTGCCCTCGGAGCGCATCCAGCGCCTGGGCATGAAGGACAACTTCTGGTCGATGGGCGTCCCCGGCCCGTGCGGCCCGTGCTCGGAGATCAACTACGACCGCGGCCCCGCGTACGGCGAGGAGGGCGGCCCGGCCGTCAACGGCGAGCGCTACCTGGAGATCTGGAACCTGGTCTTCATGCAGTACGAGCGCGGCCACGGCGACGGCAAGGACGGCTTCGAGATCCTCGGCGACCTGCCGAGCAAGAACATCGACACCGGCCTCGGCCTGGAGCGCCTCGCCGCCATCCTGCAGGACGTCGACAACCTCTTCGAGATCGACACCAGCCGGATGATCCTCGACCGCGCCGCCGAGCTCACCGGCCACACCTACGGCGCCGACCACAAGTCGGACGTCTCGCTGCGCGTGGTCACCGACCACATCCGCACCGCGCTGATGCTGGTCGGCGACGGCGTCACCCCCGGCAACGAGGGCCGCGGCTACGTGCTGCGCCGCATCCTGCGCCGCGCCATCCGCAACATGCGCCTGCTGGGCGCCACCGAGCCGGTGGCCAAGGAGCTCATCGACGTCGCGATCAAGGCGATGGCCCCGCAGTACCCCGAGCTGGAGAGCGACCGCAAGCGCATCGAGACGGTCGTCGTCGGCGAGGAGGGCGCCTTCCTCCAGACCCTGAAGGCCGGCACCAACCTGCTGGACGTCGCGGTCACCGAGACCAAGCAGGCCGGCGGCGCGGTGCTCTCCGGCGAGCAGGCGTTCAAGCTGCACGACACCTACGGCTTCCCGATCGACCTCACCCTGGAGATGGCCGAGGAGCAGGGCCTCCAGGTGGACGAGTCCGGCTTCCGCCGCCTGATGCAGGAGCAGCGGGACCGGGCCAAGGCGGACGCCAAGGCCAAGAAGATGGGCCACGCCGACGTCGCCGCGTACCGCGAGGTCGCCGACAAGTCCGGCGCCAGCGTCTTCACCGGCTACGCCCTCACCGAGGGCGAGGCCACCGTGGTCGGCCTGCTGGTGGACGGCGTCCCGTCGCCGGCCGCCTCCGAGGGCGACGAGGTCGAGATCATCCTCGACCGCACCCCGTTCTACGCCGAGGGCGGCGGCCAGCTCGCCGACCAGGGCCGGATCCGGCTGGAGTCCGGCGCGGTGGTGGAGATCCGCGACGTGCAGCAGCCCGTCCCGGGCGTCGTGGTGCACTCCGGCGGGGTGCTGTTCGGCGAGGTCGTGCTGGGCGCCTCGGCGTACGCCACGATCGACATCGAGCGCCGCCGGGCGATCGCCCGGGCCCACTCGGCCACCCACCTGACCCACCAGGCGCTGCGCGACGCGCTCGGCCCGACGGCCGCCCAGGCCGGCTCCGAGAACGCCCCCGGCCGCTTCCGCTTCGACTTCGGCTCGCCCGCCGCCGTCCCGGGCAGCGTGCTGGTCGACGTCGAGCAGAAGATCAACGACGTGCTGGGCCGCGAGCTGGAGGTCACCGCCGAGGTCATGACGATGGACCAGGCCCGCAAGGCCGGCGCCATCGCTATGTTCGGCGAGAAGTACGGCGACGAGGTCCGGGTCGTGACCATCGGCGACTTCTCCAAGGAGCTGTGCGGTGGCACCCACGTCGGCAACACCGCCCAGCTGGGCCTGGTGAAGCTGCTCGGCGAGTCCTCGATCGGCTCCGGCGTGCGCCGCGTCGAGGCGCTGGTCGGCACCGACGCGTACCGCTTCCTGGCCCGTGAGCACACCGTGGTCGCCCAGCTCACCGAGCTGGTCAAGGGCCGCCCGGAGGAGCTGCCGGAGAAGATCTCGGGCATGCTCGCCAAGCTCAAGGACGCCGAGAAGGAGATCGAGCGCTTCCGCGCCGAGAAGGTGCTGGCCGCCGCGGCGGGTCTGGCCGACTCGGCCGAGGACGTGCACGGCATCGCCGTGGTCGCCGCGCAGGTCGCCGACGGCGTGGGCGCGGACGAGCTGCGCAAGCTGGTCCTGGACGTGCGCGGCCGCCTCGGCTCGCGCCCGGCCGTGGTCGCCGCCTTCACGGTGGCCAATGACCGCCCGCTGACCGTCATCGCCACCAACGAGGACGCCCGCGGCCGCGGCATCAAGGCCGGCGAGCTGGTCCGGACCGCGGCCAAGACCCTCGGCGGCGGCGGTGGCGGCAAGGACGACGTCGCCCAGGGCGGCGGCTCCAACCCGGCCGCGGTCGGCGAGGCCATCGCCGCGGTGCGCGGCCTGGTCGCGGAGCGCGCCAGCTGATGGAGCAGGAGGAGAGGACCTTCCGGCGTGGGCGGCGGATCGCCGTCGACGTCGGGGACGCCCGGATCGGGGTCGCGTCCTGCGACCCCGACGGGGTGCTCGCCACGCCCGTGGAGACCGTCCCGGCCGGGGTGAAGTCGCAGGCCAGGATCGCCGCCATCGTCGACGAGTACGGCGCGATGGAGGTGATCGTCGGGCTGCCGCGCTCGCTCAGCGGCAAGGAGGGCCCGGCGGCGGAGAAGGTCCGGGCGTACGCGGCCCGGCTGGCCGCCCGGCTCTACCCGGTGCCGGTGCGGCTGGTGGACGAGCGGATGTCGACCGTCACCGCGACCCACGGGCTGCGCGCCTCGGGGGTCAAGGCGAAGAAGGGCCGCTCGGTGGTGGACCAGGCCGCCGCGGTGGTGATCCTCCAGACCGCCCTTGAGTCCGAACGGGTGAGCGGACGCCCGCCCGGTGAGAGCGTCGAGGCGGTCGGCTGACCGGTCTGATCTAACGTCCCGTTTGAGGGGTCCGTGCGGACGCGTCCGCACGGACCCTTTTTCGTTCGCTTCCGTGTCCGTTATGGATCGATTCGTATCGATTCATATTGATCCGGATCGATCCGGGACCGCCGAGGGGGCGCGAGCCATGACCGACCAGGACTTCCACCCGGGGCTCACGCCGGGGCATCTGGGCGCGCCGGTGCTGGAACCGGAGGGCCGTCCGCCGGGCGCGCCCCGCCCGCGCTTCGATGCGCCGGATCCGCACCGACGGCGCAACGGGCTGGCCTGCGGGCTCACCGCACTCGCGCTGATCGCGGTGTTCGGCGGGATCGGGCTGACCGGCTACACCTGGCTCCAGGCGCAGCGCAAACCCCCGGCCGCCGCCGACTTCGCCGGGCAGGGCACCGGCAGCGTGCAGGTCTCCGTCCCGGAGGGCGCCGGCCTCTCCCAGATCGCCTCCGCGCTGGTCCGCAACGGGGTGGTGGCCAGCTCGCTCGCCTTCACCCGGGCCGCGAAGGGCAGCGCGGCGGCGGCCGGGCGGATCCAGCCCGGGACGTACACGCTGAAGCAGAAGATGTCGGCCGCGGCGGCGCTGGCGATCCTGATCGACCCGGCCAACGCCAACGGCCTGACCATCCCCGAGGGCTGGCGCGGCTACCAGATCTACGCGGCCATCGACCGGAAGCTGAACCTGCCCGCGGGCACCGCCCAGAAGACCGCCCAGGACCAGGGCGCCGAACTCGGCCTGCCCGACTTCACCAACGGCAGCCCGGAGGGCTACCTCTTCCCGGCGACGTACAGCGTCACCGAGGGCACCACCGCCTTCGACCTGCTGAAGCAGATGGTGGACCGGGCCGGCCGGGAGTTCGGCCGGGACGACGCCACCGTGGTCGCGCAGAACCTCGGGCAGAGCGTGTACGGGCTGATCACCGTGGCCAGCATGGTCCAGGGCGAGGCCGACAACACCGAGGACATGGGCAAGGTGGCCCGGGTGATCTACAACCGGCTGGCCAAGGGCATGCCCCTGCAGCTGGACTCCACCATCAACTACGCGCTCGGCCGCTCGACCCTGAACACCTCGGTGACCGACACCAGGCTGGACTCCCCGTACAACACCTACCTGCACCCCGGGCTGCCGCCGAGCCCGATCTCCAACCCCGGGCGGCAGGCGATCCTGGCCGCGCTGGACCCGACGCCAGGGGACTGGCTGTACTTCGTCACCGTGAAACCGGGGGACACCCGCTTCACCGACAGCTTCGACGTTCAGCAACGCAACGTGGCCGAGTTCAACGCCAACCGGGCGGCGGCCAGGCCCAGTGCCCCGGACGCGGGCCCGTCCTCCCCGGCGCCCTCCGGTCCGGGGGGCGCGGGCGGGGCCGGGGCGCCGTCCGGGTCCGGTGCGGGGGCGCCGTGACGGTGTCGGGGGCAGCGTAACGGTGTTGTGTGCCGTCGGTGAGATCGCTCACTGACCGTGCGTCCGCCCGGGCGGGGGTAAGGCTGCGGTACGGTAACGTCTCCCTCCAGGCGCTGCGCTAGCACGCCGGTTCGAGAATCAGCCGGGACCGCGTCGTCCCGGACGGCCGGTTTGATCCTCCGGTCGTCACCGTCGGTTAAGGGGATCGATGACCGATCTGGGTGGGGGCTACGGCCCCCAGGGCGAGCCGTGGCACCCCGGTGATCCCGGGTACGACGGCCGGCAGCCGGTCCCCGGCCAGCAGGACGGCCAGTGGCAGCAGCAGTACCCGCAGCAGGGCCAGGCGGCCCAGCAGCAGTACGGGGACGTGCAGCAGGGGTACGCCCAGCAGCAGATGACGCCGCAGATGCAGCAGCAGATGATGGCGCAGCAGGGCTATCCGCAGCAGCAGCAGCAGGCGCAGATGCCGCAGCAGGGTTACCCGGGCGGTCAGCAGGGCTACCCCCAGCAGGTGCCGCAGCAGGGCTACCCCCAGCAGGGGTACGCGCAGCAGCAGGTGCAGCAGGGCTACCCGCAGCAGCAGATGCCCCAGCAGCAGGTGCCGATGCCGCAGCAGGGCTACCAGCAGGGCTTCCCCGGCGGCCAGCAGGCCGCCCAGCAGCAGGCCCCCCAGCAGCAGATCCCTCAGCAGCAGGTGCCCCTGCCCCAGCAGCACGCCCAGCCCCAGCAGGACCAGTCCCAGCAGGCTCCCCAGCAGGAGCAGCAGACGCCGCGGCGACGGCGGCGGCAGCAGCCGGAGGCCCCGGCGCCCGCGCCGGCCTCCGGCCCGGGCCCGGACGGGATCGACTGGGAGGCCGAGGCCGCCGCGCTGGAGGCCGGCGCCGACCCGGTCGGTGCCCCGCGCGAGGCCGGGACGGACGAGTGGGACGGCCACCAGGACGTCCGCCAGCAGGACGTCCGTCACGAGGACGACGGCTACCTCGACGAGCACGCCGAGGCCGGGGAAGCCGGCTTCCTCGGGGAGCAGGACGAGTCCCGCGAGGCCCAGAAGAAGCGCAAGGAGAAGGGCAAGAAGTCGGGCCGCCGCAACGGCGGCGCCTGTCTGCTGGTCGCGCTGGTGCTGCTCGGCGCCGTGGGCGGGGCCGGCTGGTGGGGCTACGGCTTCTACCAGAGCCACTTCGGCCCGCCGGAGGACTTCACCGGCGAGGGCACCGGCTCCGTCCAGGTCGAGGTCAAGAAGGGCGCGGTCGGCGGGCAGATCGGCCTGGCGCTGAAGAACGCCGGCGTGGTCAAGAGCGTCGACGCGTTCTCCGCGGCCTGCAAGGCCGAGCCCAAGTGCGGCACCATCCAGTACGGCTACTACGGGCTGAAGAAGGAGATGCCGGCCGCGGCCGCGCTCAAGGAGCTGCTCGCCCAGGCGGGCGGCGCGGCGATCGTCGTCCCCGAGGGCAAGAACTCCACCGAGATCTACACCCTCATCGACACCAAGCTGAAGCTGCAGGCGGGCACCACGGCGGGCGTCGCCAAGGCCCAGGTCAACGACCTCGGCCTGCCGCCGTACGCCAACGGCAACATCGAGGGCTTCCTCTGGCCGACCCGCTACAACATCGCCGAGGGCATGAAGCCCGAGGACCTGCTCAAGCAGATGGTGAAGAACGCCACCGAGAAGTACGCAGGCCTGGACGCCCAGGCCGCCTCGGTGGGGCTGAAGACCGGCTACGAGGTGCTCATCGAGGCGAGCATCCTCCAGCGCGAGGGCAACAACCCGGAAGACTTCGCCAAGATGGCCAAGACCATCCAGAACCGGCTGGCGGCCGGCGGCGAGATCAACCACCGGCTGGGCATGGACACCACGCTCCAGTACTCGCTGAACCGCAAGGACCTCGACAAGAAGGACATGGACGACGCGTCCAACAAGTACAACACCTACATCAACCCGGGCCTGCCGCCCGGTCCGATCTCCAACCCCGGCGACGACGCGCTCAACGCGACGCTGCACCCGGCGGACGGGAAGTGGCTGTACTTCATCGCGATGTCCCCGACCCAGACCCGGTTCGCCGAGACGAGCAAGGAGCACTACGCCAACGTCAAGGAGTACTGCCAGTCGGCGGGGCAGGGCTTCGACGAGGCGCGCGGTCACTGCACCACCAAGAAGTAGCCACGGCCGGACGACAGTCCGCCAGTTCGCGGAGAGGCAGCGTTGACCAGCAAGCACCGGGCGGCCGTTCTCGGTTCGCCGATCGCCCACTCGCTCTCGCCGGACCTGCACCGGGCCGCCTTCGCGGCGCTCGGACTGGACGGCTGGCGCTACGACCGCTTCGAGGTCGACGAGGCCGGGCTGCCCGGGTTCGTCGCCGCGCTGGACGAGGCCGAGTGGGCCGGGCTGTCGCTCACCATGCCGCTGAAGCGGGCGGTCATCCCGCTGCTCGACGAGGTCAGCGCGACGGCCCGCTCGGTGGACGCGGTGAACACCGTGGTGTTCACCGCCGACGGTCGGCGCACCGGGGACAACACCGACGTTCCGGGGCTGGTCAACGCGCTGCGCGAGCGCGGGATCACCGAGGTGCCCGAGGCGGCCGTCCTGGGCGCCGGGGCCACCGCCTCCTCGGCGCTGGCCGCACTCGCCCAGATCTGCACCGGTGAGGTGACGGTCTACGTGCGCAGTGCCGAGCGGGCCCGGGAGATGGCCGAGCTGGGCGAGCGGCTGGGCGTGGCCGTCCGCACCGCCGACTGGGAGCGCGGCGCCGAGGCGCTGGCCCGGCCGCTGACCGTCTCCACCACGCCGGTGGGCGCGACGGACGTCTTCGCCGACGAGCTGCCCGCCGAGCCGGGCGCGCTGTTCGACGTGCTGTACCACCCGTGGCCGACGGCGCTGGCCGCCGCCTGTGCCGGGCGCGGGGCGACCGTCCTGGGCGGGCTGGACCTCCTGGTGCACCAGGCGGTGCTGCAGAGCGAGGCCTTCACCGGGCGGACGCCCGGGCCGCTGGCGGCGATGCGCGAGGCGGGGGAGAAGGCGCTCGCCGGGCACTGAGCCCCCCGCGCCGAGTGGCGGGGGCACCGGTCGCGGGCCCGGTCCTCCGGCCGGGTGCCGGGCCCGTCCTGCGGCCGGTTCCCCGGGTGGTTCCCGGCCGGATGGTGGCCGGTTGCCGTCCGGCACGCGGACTGTGCCCCCAGGTGCTGCTGGGGCATGAAAGGATTCAGGCACAAGGCACGCCCGGGGCGGGCCCCGGCGGTGCCGAGGTCCGGTCCGCTGATGAAGGAGCTCCGTTGGGTACGTTGCGCTGGCTGACGGCGGGGGAGTCGCACGGCCCCGCACTCGTCGCGACGCTGGAAGGCCTGCCCGCCGGTGTACCGGTCACCACCGCTGTGGTGGCCGACGCGCTGGCGCGCCGCCGGCTCGGTTACGGCCGCGGGGCGCGGATGAAGTTCGAGCAGGACGAGGTGACCTTCCTCGGCGGCGTCCGGCACGGTCTGACCATGGGCAGCCCGGTCGCGGTCATGGTCGGCAACACCGAGTGGCCGAAGTGGGAGCAGGTCATGTCGGCCGACCCGGTCGACCCCGAGGTGCTGGCGGGCCTGGCCCGCAACGAGGCGCTCACCCGCCCCCGGCCCGGCCACGCCGACCTGGCCGGCATGCAGAAGTACTCGATCGACGAGGCCCGGCCGATCCTGGAGCGCGCCAGCGCCCGGGAGACGGCCGCCCGGGTCGCGCTGGGCGCCGTCGCCCGCGCGTACCTCCGCGAGGTGGCCGGCATCGAGATCGTCAGCCACGTGGTCGAGCTGGCCGCGGCCAAGGCGCCGGCCGGTGTGGTGCCGCTGCCCTCGGACGAGGCGCGACTGGACGCCGACCCGGTGCGCTGCCTGGACGCCGACGCCTCGAAGGCGATGGTCGCCGAGATCGACCAGGCCCACAAGGACGGCGACACCCTGGGCGGCGTGGTCGAGGTGCTGGCGTACGGCGTGCCGGTGGGCCTCGGCTCGCACGTGCACTGGGACCGCCGGCTGGACGCGCGGCTGGCCGCCGCGCTGATGGGCATCCAGGCGATCAAGGGCGTCGAGGTCGGCGACGGCTTCGAGCTGGCCCGGGTGCCGGGCTCCAAGGCGCACGACGAGATCGTCCCGACCGCCGAGGGCGTCAAGCGGACCTCCGGCCGCTCCGGCGGCACCGAGGGCGGCCTGTCCACCGGTGAGGTGCTGCGGGTGCGCGCCGCGATGAAGCCGATCGCCACCGTGCCGCGGGCGCTCCAGACCCTGGACGTGCGCACCGGCGAGCCGGCCAAGGCGCACCACCAGCGCTCGGACGTCTGCGCGGTGCCGGCCGCGGGCATCGTCGCCGAGGCGATGGTCGCGCTGGTGCTGGCGGACGCGGTGAACGAGAAGTTCGGCGGCGACAACGTCTCCGAGACCCGCCGCAACGTGCAGAGCTACCTCGACAACCTGATCATCCGATGACCAGTCCCGTTGTGGTGCTGGTCGGCCCGCCCGGCAGTGGCAAGTCCACCGTCGGGCGGGTCCTGGCCGAGCGCCTGGGCGTGGGCTTCCGGGACACCGACGCCGACATCGAGGCGACCGTCGGAAAGCCCATCCCGGACATCTTCGTCGACGAGGGCGAGCCGCACTTCCGCGCGCTGGAGGCGGCGGCCGTGCGCGCGGCCGCCGAGGGGCACGACGGGGTCCTGGCGCTCGGCGGCGGCGCGGTGCTGGCCGAGGCCACCCGCGCGCTGCTGCACGAGCTGCCGGTGGTCCTCCTGGAGGTGCCGCTCGCCGACGCCGTCAAGCGGGTCGGCCTGGACGCCCCGCGCCCGCTGCTGGCCGTCAATCCGCGGGCCCGCTGGCGCGAGCTGATGGAGGCCCGCCGCCCCCTCTACCTGGAGGTGGCCACCGCCGTGGTCGACACCGCCGGGCGCAGCCCGGAGCAGGTCGCGGACGCCGTACTGGAAGCACTGGAGCTGAAGACCCCCCATGACTGACACCACCGTCAGGATCCACGTCGGCGGCAGCGCCGGCCACGACCCGTACGACGTGCTGATCGGGCACCAGCTGCTCGGTGAGCTGGCGCCGCTGATCGGCACCCGGGCCAAGCGGGTCGCGATCATCCACCCGGAGGCGCTGGCCGCCACCGCCGACGCGATCCGCGACGACCTGGTCGGCGAGGGCTACGAGGCCATCGCGCTGCAGGTGCCCAACGCCGAGGAATCCAAGAGCGTCGAGGTCGCCGCGTACTGCTGGTCGGTGCTCGGGCAGACCGGCTTCACCCGCAGCGACGTCGTCGTCGGCCTCGGCGGCGGCGCCACCACGGACCTGGCCGGCTTCGTCGCCGCCACCTGGCTGCGCGGGGTGCGCTGGATCTCCATGCCCACCACGCTGCTCGGCATGGTCGACGCGGCCGTCGGCGGCAAGACCGGCATCAACATCGCCGAGGGCAAGAACATGGTCGGCGCCTTCCACCCGCCGGTGGGCGTGCTGGCCGACCTCGGCACCCTGGAGACCGTGCCCAAGCACGACTACGTCTCCGGCCTGGCCGAGGTCATCAAGTGCGGCTTCATCGCCGACCCGGCCATCCTCGACCTGATCGAGGCCGACCCGGAGGGCGCGAGGACGCCGGCCGGGCCGCACACCGTCGAGCTGATCCGCCGGGCCATCCAGGTCAAGGCCGACGTGGTCTCCGGGGACCTCAAGGAGTCCGGCCGCCGCGAGATCCTCAACTACGGCCACACCCTCGGCCACGCCATCGAGCGCAACGAGCGGTACAAGTGGCGGCACGGCGCCGCGATCTCCATCGGCATGGTCTTCGCCGCCGAACTCGGCCGCCTGGCCGGGCGGTTGGACGACGAGACGGCCGACCGGCACCGCACCGTGCTGGCCTCGGTCGGCCTGCCGCTGAGCTACCGGGCGGACGCCTGGCCGAAGCTGCTGGACGCGATGAAGATCGACAAGAAGTCGCGCGGCGACCTGATCCGCTTCATCGTGCTGGACGGCCTGGGCAAGACCTCGGTGCTGGAGGGCCCCGACCCGTCGCTGCTGGTCGCCGCGTACGCGGAGGTCTCGGCGTGACCAGGGTGATGGTGCTCAACGGCCCCAACCTGGGCCGGCTGGGCAGCCGGGAGCCGGACGTCTACGGCGCCACCTCGTACGCCGGACTGGTCGAGCGCTGCACCGCGCTGGGCAAGGAGTTCGGCTTCGAGGTCGAGGTGCACGAGACCAACTCCGAGCAGCAGATGGTGGAGTGGCTGCACGAGGCGGCCGACGGGCAGGTGCCGGTGGTGATCAACCCCGGCGCGTTCACCCACTACTCGTACGCGATGCGGGACGCCGCGGCCCAGCGCACCGCGCCGCTGATCGAGGTGCACATCTCCAACCCGTACGCCCGGGAGGCCTTCCGGCACACCTCGGTGATCGCCGCGGTGGCCTCCGGCACCATCGCCGGCTTCGGGCTCGGCTCCTACGAGCTGGCGCTGCGCGCGCTGGCCGAGCGGCTCACCACCCGCTGAGGGTACGGGCGGTGGCCCGGCGGCGGACTGTGCCGGCCGCCGGGCCGCCGTGTAGTGTCCCCGCTGAGAGGTGTCGGGAGGTGCCGTGACGCAGTACGCCGGAGGTGGGCAGGTCCCGCCGCGTCCCGTCGCTCCACCGGTGCCGCCGGGGGGCGGGACACGGGGGACGTCGTCGGGGGCGCCGCTCGCCCCTCCGTCCCCGCCGGTCCGGCCGGCGCCCGCGGCCCCCGCCGCTCCCGGGCCCGTCGCCCGTTCCGCCCCGGCCCCCGCGGCCGCACCCGTGCCGAGCGCCCCGGTGCCCGCCGGCGGCACCGGGCACTTCGTGCTGCCGTCCGGCGCGCCCGTCCAACTGCCCACCCACCCGCCGCGGCAGCACGCGGCCACCGGGCCGATCGCCGTCCTGCTGATCGGACCGGCCGGGGCCGGCAAGACCACCGTCGCCCGCCACTGGGCCGAGCGGCGGCCCACCCCGACCGCGCACATCAGCCTGGACGACGTCCGCGAGTGGGTGCAGTCCGGCTTCGCGAACCCGCAGTCGGGCTGGAACAACGCCTCCGAGGCGCAGTACCGGCTGGCCCGCCGCACCTGCGGCTTCGCGTGCCGCAACTACCTGGCCAACGGCATCTCCTGCATCATCGACGACGCCGTCTTCCCGGACCGCCCGGCGATCGGCCTCGGCGGCTGGAAGCGGCACATCGGCCCCGGCATGATCCCGGTCGTCCTGCTGCCCAGCCTGGACTCCGTCCTGCACCGCAACGCCCGGCGCAGCGGCAACCGCCGTCTCGGGGACGAGGAGGTCGCCCGCATCCACGGGCGGATGGCCGGCTGGTACAACTCCGGGCTGCCGATCATCGACAACTCCGCCCTGGACGTCGCCGGGACGGCCGCCGAGCTGGACCGCGTCATCCTGGCCCGGCTGATGGGCATCCCGGTCCGCTGAACCGCCGCCCCGGCCCCGCGGAGCCGCGCCCTTCCCGGTCCGCCGGGCCGCGCCCTTCCCGGTCCGCCGGCCTGCGGCGTCGCGGAGCTGTCGGAGCCGGCTGCGATGATGGACGGGTCATGTCGCCGCGCCCGGAGGAGCCGACGCCCGTGCCCGAAGGCCACATCATCCACCGCCTCGCCACCGAGAACCGGAAGGCCTTCGGCGGCCGCCCGGTGCGGGTCTCCAGCCCGCAGGGCCGGTTCGCCGACGAGGCCAAGGTGATCGACGGGCAGCTGCTCACCGGTGCGGAGGCCACCGGCAAGCACCTCTTCCTCGGCTTCGAGGAGGGCGCCTGGGTGCACGTCCACCTCGGCCTCTACGGCGGCTTCACCTTCGGCACCGGCCCGGCGCCCGAGCCGGTCGGGCTGGTCCGGCTGCGGCTGGAGAACGAGGACGGCTACGCCGACCTGCGCGGCCCCAACACCTGCGCGCTCGTCACCGAGGGCCAGAAGGCCGCCGTCGCCGCCCGGCTGGGCCCCGACCCGCTGCGCGCCGACGCCGACCCGGAGGCCGCCTGGCGCCGGATATCGGGCAGCCGCACGACCGTCGCGGCACTGCTGATGGACCAGAAGGTGCTGGCCGGGGTGGGCAACGTCTACCGGGCCGAGGTGCTGTTCCGCCACGGCATCGACCCGCACCGGGCCGGGCGCGACCTCACCCGCCGGGAGTGGGACGCGGTCTGGGCCGACCTGGTCGCCCTGATGCGCGAGGGCGTCACCGCCGGCCGGATCGACACCGTCCGCCCGGAGCACACCCCCGAGGCGATGGGCCGCCCGCCCCGGGTGGACGACCACGGCGGCGAGGTGTACGTCTACCGGCGGGCCGCCATGCCCTGCCTGGTCTGCGGCACCGACGTGCGGACGGAGGCGCACGCCGCCCGCAACCTCTTCTGGTGCCCGGGCTGCCAGTCGGCGTGACGGGCGCCCGATCGTGACGCGTGCTGCCCCCGTGTCGTGGACAGCCCTTCTGAGCTGCGACGATGGACGTCGAGCGCGCCGAGCCGCGCGCCCCTGTCCGCACGGCCACGTGTGAACGTGGAGCGAAAGGAAGTCCCATGATCTTCATCACGGTCAAGTTCCCGGTCCGCCCCGAGCGCGCCGACGAGTGGCTGGGCCTGGTCGACGAGTTCACCCGGGCCACCCGCCAGGAGCCCGGCAACCTCTTCTTCGAGTGGTCCCGCAGCGTCGACGACCCCAACGAGTTCGTCCTGGTCGAGGCGTTCCGCGACGGCGACGCGGGCAAGGAGCACGTGGAGTCCGCGCACTTCGCCAAGGCCATGGAGGAGCTGTCGTACGCGGTGGCCGCCAAGCCGCGGATCGTCTCGACCGAGATCCCCGGCCTGGACGGCTGGGCGGAGATGGGCGAGATCACCCCCCGGTGACCTCCGAGTGCCCCTCCGGCCGGGTGCCCAGCCCGTAGGCTGGGGCCGACCGGCCGGAGGGAGCAGGCGGATGGAGCGGCACGAGGTGGCCAACACCGTGTCGGGGGCCACGGTGGGCGGCCACGTGGTGCAGGCCGGGAGCATCGGGGCGCTGCACCTGCACCAGCCGCGGGCGGTGCCGAGGCCGCATCAGATCCGGTCCCCGCACGGCCCGTTCGTCAACCGGGAGCCGGAACTCGCCGCGCTGACCGAGGCCTTGGGCCGGGTCGTGGAGGGCGGACTCGGGGTCGTGGTGTTCACCGGCCTCGGCGGGGTCGGGAAGACCGAGCTGATCGCCAGGTTCACCGAGGAGCACCGGGAGCACTTCCCGGGCGGGGACCTCTACGCCGACCTGAAGGCCTACCGGCACCAGGGCGGGGTGGACCTCCCCGAGCTGCTGGCCGGATTCCTGCGCGCCCTCGGCACCGAGCCCCCGGCCGCGGAGGCCGAGCGGTTCACGGCGTTCCGCACCGCCACCGCCGAGCGCCGGTGCCTGTTCTTCCTGGACAACGTCGAGCACGCCGCGGAGGTCCGTGCGCTGCTCCCGTCCTGCGGGCTGGTGGTGGTCGCGAGCCGCCGGCGGCTGCCCGCGCTGCGGACGGACGGTGCCGTGGTGCGCCGGCTCGGCCCGCTGAGCGCGAGGGCGGGCGCCGAGCTGGTGCGCGGCTGGGTGGGCCCGGGGCGGGGCACCGACGGGGAACTGGCGGAACTGGTCGAGCTGTGCGGCGGGCTGCCGCTCGCGCTGAACGCGGTCGGGAGCCAGCTGCTGGACCGGGACCACCTGCCGGTCGGCCGGGTGGTGGCCGAACTCCACGACCGGGAGGGCAGGTTGGCGATGCTGGAGGACGAGGAGAGCGATCTCGGCGCGACCTACGACCTGGTCTACGAGCGGCTGTCGGCGCCGGGCCGGGCGCTCTACCACCTGATCGGCGTGCACCCCGGCCCCTTCGTCTCCGCCGAACTGGCGCGTGCGGTCGGCGTCGAGCGGGCCGGGCAGGCGATCGGGGAGCTGCGGGGCGTCCACGTGCTGGACGAGGTGCTGGACGGCGACCGCGAGGACCGCTTCCGGGCCCACGACGTGGTGCGGCTGCACGCCTACGGCCGGACCCGGGAACTGGCCGGCCGCGGGGAACTCCTCGCCGCCGTCGTGGCGTACTACCGGGGCCGGGCCTCGGTCGCCGACCGTGCGATGGCCGGGAGCAGGCTCCGCCTGCAGGACCCGAGCGGCGACGACCTGCCCGGCTTCGCCTCCGACACCGCGGCCCTGGAGTGGCTGTACGCGGAACGGGCCAACTTCCGCGCGGTGGTGGAGGAGGCGGCCCGGCAGGGGTGGCACGGCGAGGTGTGGCGGCTGTGCGAGTCGCTCTGGCTGCTGTACCACGACCGCAGGCTCTACCAGGACTGGATCGCCACCCACCGGCTCGGCATCGAGTCGGCCCAGTGGGACAACCAGCCGGCCGCCGTGGTCCGGATGCGCAACCAGCTCGCCCGGGCCCACTTCGACCGCAAGGAATACCGGCTCGCCGCCGAGCAGTTGGCGCTCGCCGCGGAGCAGGTCCCGCTGGTGACCGACCGTCGGGTGGTGGGGGTGCTCCACGAGACGGACGGTCTGCTCTGCCTGGCCGACGGCCGCCCGGGCGACGCGGTGCGGCGGTTCACGCTGGCTCTGGCGGCGAACCGGGGCGACGAGCACGGCGAGATCGTCCAGAGCTACAACCTGGCGCAGGCGCTGATCGCCGACGGCCGCGCGCAGGAGGCGCTGGCCCGGCTGGCCGAGGCCACCGCGCAGGCCGAGCGGACGCGGGACGAGGACATGCTGATGAAGCTGCCGCTGGTCCGCGCCCGGGCCCACCGGGCGCTCGGGCAGCCGGAGCTCGCCGCCGTCCACGCGGGCGACTGCGCCCGGCGGGCCGAGGAGCGCGGCCAGTACGCGAAGGAGGCGCAGGCCCACACCCTGCTGCTCGCCCTCGCCGAGGAGCTGGACGACGCGGAGCTCGCGGAGCGCAGCCGGGCGCGGCTGCGGGAGCTGCCGGAGTAGCGCCCTTCTCAGGGGCCGGTACGGAAGGACACCCGGGTGCGGTGCTCGCCGGTGCGGACGGTGAGGCCGTGCCGGGGGAGGCCGGCCGGGTCGCCGCCGTCGGCGAGCCAGCAGGCCACGGCGGAGCCGAGCAGCAGCGGGTCGACGGCGGGGTCGGGGCAGGTCCAGTCCGGTTCGGCGCGGGCCTCCAGCAGCAGGCCGGCGCGCAGTCGGAGCAGGTGGCGGGCCGGGCCGAGGGCGGCCACCGCGACGGCGAGGCCGGGGAGTTCGGCGGCGGAGTCGGCGAGCCAGCGGGCGGCGGGGCGTTCGGCGTGCACCTCGGTGCGGGCCAGGACCTCGGCGGTGTAGCGCAGGGCGTCGCCCGGGTGCTCGTCGGTGAGGGCGTGGAAGCCGCGCGGGGCGTGGTCGTGCGGGTCGAAGGGGTAGCGCCGCAGGCTGACCTCGGTGCCCTCGCTCCGGCCCTCGACGTCGTAGGCGGTGGGCCGGTCGACGGTGCCGGGGCACGGGGCCGGCCTGGGGTAGGGCGGCAGGGCCGGTTCGTCCCCGGGCTCGTCCAGCCCGGCCAGGAAGGAGTGCAGCAGCGGGCGCAGCAGCCGGGCGGATTCGCCGCGGTGGGCGAGCGAGCGGTCGGTGATCGCGCTCAGGTCGGCCGGGTCCCGGGCGAGGGCCTGTTCGACCTGGGCGGCGAGGTCCCCGTCCGGGTCGAGGACGGGCGCTGCCTGGCCGAAGGCGTAGCCGGGGGAGCGGGGGTCGAGTTCGGCGGCGCCGGTGGCGACGAGCAGGGTGCGGTGGTTCAGGGCGGCGCCGTAGACGGTGACCGAGCCGTGGTCGCCGATCACGCAGTCGGCGGCGACGAGCGCGGCCTGCCAGCCCTGGTGGGGCGGGATCAGGCGCAGGCCCATCCGGCGGGCGTCGTCGAGCAGCGCCTCGGGGTCGTGGCGGCTCCACACGTTGGGGTGCAGGACGACGGCGACCGTGTACTCGTCGGCGGGGAGCCGGCGGACCAGCCGCCGGGGGAGGTCCGGGCGGCGGCCGAACAAGGAGTGCTCGCTCCAGGTGGAGCTGACGACGACGAGCCGTCGGCCGCCGGTGGCGCCGAGTGCGGCGCGGTAGCCGTCGCGGGAGCGCCGGCTGCCGAGCATCCGGTCGAAGCAGGGGTCGCCGACCACCCGGGCGACGTCCAGCGCCTCGGGGCAGGAGACCCGCAGCCGGTCCAGCTGCTCGGGGTGGGAGAGGCCGAGGACGTCCACGAACACCCGTCCGCGGTGGGTGAGTTCGTTGCGGGACAGACCGGCGGCGGTGACCGTGTCGCCGGTGGACTCGGTGACCAGCCGGTTGTAGCCGACGCCGTGCGGGAGGACGACGAGGCGGGCGTCCAGCCGGTGCATGGAGGAGTGGACGGCGCAGGCGACGGCCAGGTCGAAGCGGCGGCTGACGGCGTCCTCCCAGTCCAGCACGGTGAAGCCGGGCAGGCCGTGCAGGTACTCGTCCAGGGCGCGGTCGGCGAAGGCGGAGCCGGGGTTGACGGTGAAGTACCGGTCGATGCCGTCCGGGTTCAGCAGGGTCAGGACGTCCAGGACCCGGGTGGCCGAGGTGAGGGTGCGGGCGACCGCCAGCACGCGGGCCCTGACCGGTCGGGTGTTCCACCGGTCGGCGGGCCAGGCGTGGGGGCGGGACGGCACGTCATGATCGTACTCATCCGCTCCGGCCGCGGCGCGGTTCCGGGGCCGGGCCAGTGGGTCAGCCCGTGGCCGCGGTGGGCTCGTGGTGTTCACCGGCGGCGCACTCGTCGAGGAGGGGGCGCATGGCCTCGTCCACGAGCTGGTAGCGCACCACGCGTCCGTCCCGGTCGCCGGTGACCACGCCGGCCGTGCGGAGCAGCCGCAGGGCCTGGGAGACGGCGGGGTCGCGCATGCCGGTGGCGACCGCGAGGTCGGTGACGGCGAGCGGCCCGGCCCGGTGGAGGGCGAGCAGCAGGGCGAGCCGGCCGGGGTCGGCGAGCAGGGAGAACCGCTCGGCCCAGGACCGGACGTGGGCCGGGTCGCCGATCGCGGCGATGGCCTCGCAGACCCGGTGCCCGTCGATGGTGCGGTGGCCCGCGCGGTCGGCCGGTACGAGATGCATGCGGACATTCTCGCAGGCGGCGGTCTGTGATCCTGGACACCTGCGCAGGTGCGCAACCTTGCACGGGTCGGGGCGTGACCCCTACGGTGTTCCCCGCCGTGGTGCTCGGGAAGACCGGTGACGGACCCTCAGGGGTCCCAGCCCGGAGCGGCCCTCGCCACTGTGATCGGGTCGTTCCTCCGTCCGCGGAGGAACGTCGTCCGTACCCATGGAGCCACTGGGCGCCTCGTGCGCTTGGGAAGGCGGGTGCGGGTGTCCCGTCAGCCAGGAGACCGGCCACGGCATCTCACGAGGTTTTCCACGAGGTGCTGGAGCGTGATCCGCAGATGACCCTGCCCGAAACCGTTGCCGCCGGGGCCGAACCGGCCCCCTCCGCGCTGCCCAGCTTCCAGTGGCGGCGCGAGGACACCGTCCGTACCGCCGGGCTGATGGCGGTGATCGTGGCCATGCACGTGGTGGCCTTCGGCACGCTGATCTTCCTGGTCGCACCCGAGAAGTACGCGGTCGGTACCCAGGTCTTCGGGGTGGGCCTGGGTATCACCGCGTACACCCTCGGGATGCGGCACGCCTTCGACGCCGACCACATCGCGGTGATCGACAACACCACCAGAAAGCTGATGGCGGACGGCAAGCGGCCGGTCTCGGTGGGCTTCTGGTTCGCCCTCGGGCACTCCTCGATGGTGGTGCTGATGGCCGCCCTGGTGGCGGGCGGCGCGCAGCTGGCGAACACCCTGATGGACGACGAGTCGGCCACCCACAAGTGGCTCGGCGTGATCGGGACGACCACCTCCGGCGTGTTCCTCTACCTGATCGGCGCGCTCAACCTGGCGGCGCTGCTCGGCATCCTCAGGGTGTTCCGATCGATGCGGGCCGGGAAGTTCGACGAGAAGGAGCTGGAGGCCCACCTCGACTCGCGCGGCTTCATGGCCCGGGTGCTGAACCGGGCGACCCGTTCGATCACCCGGCCCGGGCAGATGTTCCCGGTGGGCATGGTGCTGGGGCTGGGCTTCGACACCGCGACCGAGGTCACCCTGATGGTGATGGCCGGCTCGGGCGCCGCCTCCGGGCTGCCCTGGTACGCGATCGTCTGCCTGCCGCTGCTGTTCGCGGCCGGGATGAGCCTGTTCGACACCCTGGACGGGACGTTCATGAACTTCGCGTACCAGTGGGCCTTCGCCAACCCGGTGCGGAAGGTGTACTACAACCTGACCATCACCGGTCTGTCGATCGCGGTGGCCTTCGTCATCGGCACCATCGAGCTGGTCGGGGTGCTGCACGAGAAGCTCGATCTGACCGACCCGGTCACCGGCTTCATCGCCGACATCTCACTGGACAACGTCGGCTACGCCATCGCCGGGCTGTTCGTGGTCGTCTGGGCGATCGCGATCGGGTACTGGAAGCTCGCCGGGGTCGAGAAGCGCTGGACGCCCGAGGGCTCCTGAGCCACCCGGCCGCGAGCGGCGGCCTGCCCGCGCACGCCGGAACGGCGCCTCCCCGCGGTGGGGAGGCGCCGTGCGCGTTCCGGGGGGCCTGGTGCGCCCCGGGCCGGCGCTCCTCACGGAAGTCGACGTGCCGGCCGGCGACCGGGTCGCACTCGCACACGACCGGAAGTGACATATCCGTGACGGAGCGTAGCGACCGGTAGGGGTCCGAGGGGCCGCCGGGGGTGCGGGGCCCCCTCGGCGGCACGCTGCGTGGGGGGCGGGGTGAGGGCCCGAGGGGGACGGTGCCGCGGTCGCGCAGGGGGGCGCGCAAGGGGTATTGGGGGTTCTGCCGGGGGTGCTCGGCGGGCGCTTCGGGCCGGGGGTTCGTAGGCTCGACGCATGGCGGATGCGTACGCGGGGCGGCGGGAGCGGGTGAGGGAGCACTGCAGTGCGGCCGGGGCCGATGCGGCGCTGATCACCCGCGCGGCGAACGTGCGGTACCTGACGGGCTGCGCGCCCTGCGGGGCGAGCCTGCTGCTGACCAGGGAGCGGGCGCTGCTCGCGCTGCCGGACGATCTGCCGCCGGACGACTCCGGGGAGCACCTGATCGCCCCGGACGTCACCCGGCTGCCGGTGGCGGCCGGGTCGGACTCCGCGCTGGCCGTCGCGGCCGTCGCCGCGCGGTCCGGGGTGTCGGGACTGGCGGTGGAGGAGCACGACCTGACCGTCACCCGGCACCGGGCGGTGGGGGGCCTGACCGAGGGGGCCCGGCTGGTGGACCTCGCCCAGACGGTCGAGCGGCTGCGGGTGGTCAAGGACGAGCACGAGATCGCCGACCTGCGGATCGCCGCCGAGATCGCCGACCAGGCGCTGGGCGAGCTGCTGGAGTCGATCCTGGTCGGCCGCACCGAGCGGCACCTGGCGATGGAGCTGGAGCGCCGGATGATCGACCACGGCGCCGACCGGGCCGCCTTCCCGGTCTCGGTCGGCACCGGCAGCCACTCCGGCCAGGCCGCCCACCAGCCCACCGACCGCCGGGTGGAGGAGGGCGACTTCCTGACCGTGGTGATGGGCGCCCAGTACCGCGGCTACGGCGTCTCCACCGCCCGCACCTTCGTGATCGGCGCGGCCCCCGCGCCCTGGCAGGTGGAGCTGCACCGGCTGGTCTTCCGGGCCCAGCGGGCCGGGCGGGAGGCGCTCGGGCCGGGCGTGGAGCAGTGCGTGCCCGACCGGGCCGCCCGGCAGGTCCTGGAGGCGGCCGGCCACACCGAGGCCTCCCCGCACCCGGTGGGCCACGGCGTCGGGCTGGAGATCCGGGAGGCGCCGCGCCTCGGTCCGTCGGACATGGGTAAACTGGACAGCCGCGTGCCGGTCACCGTCGGTCCGGGGGTCCACCTCCCGGGCAGGGGCGGCGTCCGGATCGAGGACACGCTCGTCGTGCGCCCCCTCGAAGAGGGCGGGCCCGAGCTGCTCACCATCACCACCAAGGAGCTCCTCGCCCTGTGACCGCGGCCCCCCGGGGGCCGTGGGAGGCAGGACGCAATCCCTTGGTTCCTTGACAGCTATACAGGAGTTAGTGCGCCCGTGGCTTCCACGAACGATCTCAAGAACGGCATGGTCCTCAAGCTGGAGGGCGGCAAGCTCTGGTCCGTCGTCGAGTTCCAGCACGTCAAGCCCGGCAAGGGCCCGGCCTTCGTGCGTACCAAGCTCAAGGAGGTCCTGACCGGCAAGGTCGTCGACAAGACCTTCAACGCGGGCACCAAGGTCGAGACCGCCAACGTCGACAAGCGCGGCATGCAGTTCTCGTACAAGGACGGCGAGAACTTCGTGTTCATGGACATGGACACCTACGACCAGCTGACCATCGAGCCGTCGGTCGTCGGCGACGCCGCCAAGTACCTGCTGGAGGGCTTCGAGGCCCTCGTCGCGCAGAACGAGGGCTCGGTCCTCTACATCGAGCTCCCGGCCGCGGTCGAGCTGACCATCGCCGAGACCGAGCCGGGCGTCCAGGGCGACCGCTCCACCGGTGGCACCAAGCCGGCCACCCTGGAGACCGGCGCCGAGATCCAGGTGCCGCTCTTCGTCACCAAGGGTGAGAAGGTCAAGGTCGACACCCGCGACGGCAGCTACCTCGGCCGGGTGAAGTAAGTCCGTGTCGGCCGCACGCAGCAAGGCCCGCACCAGGGCCTTCCAGATCCTCTTCGAGGCCGACCACCGCGGGGTCGACCCGCAGCAGGTCCTCGCCGACTGGGTGGCCCGCGCCCGCGAGCCCAGGCCCGACGAGGGCACCCCGCAGGTCGGTGAGTACACCATGGAGCTCATCGAGGGGTACGTCCAGCACGCTCGTCGCATCGACGACCTGATCGAGCAGTACTCCGTCGGCTGGTCGCTCGACCGGATGCCGATCGTGGACCGCAACGTCCTGCGGCTCGGTGCCTACGAGCTGATCTGGGAGGACGGCGTCCCGGACGCCGTCGTCCTGGACGAGGCCGTCGAGATCGCCAAGGAGTTCTCCACGGACGACTCCCCGGCCTTCGTCAACGGCATGCTCGCCCGCTTCCTGGAGCTGAAGCCGAGCATCCGCCGGTAGACAGGTGGACGTCGTGGACGGCCGTCGGACCCGAACAGGTGTCCGGCGGCCGTTCCGCGTTTCACCCGGTCGGCGTAGGGTGGGGCCCTACTTGTCAGTAACTTGACGTCCGGAACCACGCGTGAAGGGCAGGTCCCCCCAGATGACCACCGCGATCCGCAGCGAGTTCGACCAGGGCATCGCCCTGACCAGGCATCCCGAGGAGGCCGGCCGCTACGACGCCGAGCTCGGCGCCGGCTGGCAGATCGGCGGCGGGGTGAACGGCGGACTGCTGCTCGCGGTGGCCGGACACGCGCTGTCGCTGGAGCACGGCACCCACCCGGACCCGGTGTCGATCAGCGGTTACTACCTGTCCGCCTCCACCCCCGGCCCGGCCACCGTCCGCACCGAGGTGCTGCGCACCGGCCGCGGCCTGTCCACCGGCACCGCCTCGCTCAGCCAGGACGGCGTCGAGCGGCTGCGGGTGGTGGCCAGCCACGGCGACCTCGCCACCGCCGACGGCGAGGTGCGCACCAGTGCGCGGCCGCCGCAGCTGCCGCCGCCGGACCAGTGCATCGGCGTCGAGCACGCGCCCAAGGAGCTGATCGCCCAGGCCGCCCTGCTGGAGCGGTTCGACCTGCGGCTGGACCCGGCCACCATCGGCTGGGCGCTCGGGCAGCCCTCCGGCAACGGGCGGATCCAGGGCTGGTTCCGGCTCGCCGACGGCCGCGAGCCCGACCCGCTGCTGCTCCTGCTGGTCGCCGACGCGCTGCCGCCGGTCACCTTCGACCTCGGCATGCCGGGCTGGGCGCCCACCATCGAGCTGACCGTCCACCTGCGCGCCAGGCCCGTGCCCGGCTGGTTGCGGGTCACCCACGCGACCCGCAACCTGGCCGGCGGCTACTTCGAGGAGGACGCGGAGGTCTGGGACGAGTCCGGCCGCCTGGTCGCGCAGTCCCGCCAGCTGGCCCGGGCGCCCCGGGCCTGACCCGGCGGCCCCGCATTACCGGTGGTTACATTCCTGTGACACGCCGTACGTGTGCGGCGCGCGCGGATGGGGAGGAAGACGGTCAGCGGCGAGCGTGCCGCGGACCGTCAACCCCCGAAGCCAGGAGCCACCGATGAGTCAAAAGGGTCGCGCCCGCCGTAACTCCGACTGCACCGCCGGCGGCTCGCGGCCCGCGGTGCGGGCGTCGCACCGGCCACAGCGGGCCGGCGGCGCCGAGCAGGCTTTTGTCATCGGGGTGCTGACCAACGCCGCGGACTTCGCCCGGGCCCGCGCCTGGGGGATCTCCGACGCCCCCGACCACGAGCGCTACCTGGCCGACACCGCCGAGCTGCTGGCCGAGGCGCTGGAGCGGTTCGACACCGTCCGGGCCCGGATGTTCCACCCGCAGGACTTCGAGGAGTTCTGCGTGCTGCACGGGCTGGACCCGGCCGAGCCCGCCGCCCGCGACCGCTACCTGGTCAACCCGGCCCTGCAGACCCAGCTGCTGGCCTATCAGGGCGAGGAGCTGGCCGGGGACTTCGTGCCCCGCCTGGTGCGCGCCCGGGAGAACGGGCTGACGCTCTGCCACGCCGACCTGCTGCTCGACGGGGGCCTGTACGGGGGCGCGGGCGCGCCCGACGAGGAGCACGCCGCCTGGGTGCGCGCCGCCTACCAGCGCGGGGGCGAGGTGTTCCGCCGGATGCTGGTCGGCGCGGGGGCCGGCGTGTACGAGCTGCGCCTGCGGGTGGACGCGCCCGGCGGGAAGCTGACCGCCGCGGCTCGGGTCCTCCAGTGGGAGGACGGCGTGGTCCGGATCAACGACGAGGACCTGGAGCTGGTCTGCGCGGTGCTCTGCACCGGGCTGGCCCTGGAGCTGCCGGGCGTCGCGGTGCTGCACGGCTCGCAGGGTTCGGCCGCCTCCTGCGGGGAGTACCTGCAGGCCTCCTGGGCCTGGTCGAGCGGCGGGCAGGAGTGGGCGCCGGCCGAGCGGCCGGTCCGGCTGGACGGCGTGGCGGCGCAGCCCGGCTACGGCCTGGGAACGGTCTGCTGACGGCTCCGCCGCGGGGCCCCGTCCCGGGGCCCCGACACCGCGGCGCGGCCCCCGGTCAGGGGAGCCGCGCCGTGACGTTTCTGCTTGCGGGTACGACCGGAAATCAGGCCGGGTCGTCCCTGGATCCGCCGGCGGGAGCCGGTGCGGCGAGCCTCAGCTCGCGTCCTCCTCGCGCACCGCGCGGCGCGCGTCGGGGTTCAGCACGCCCCAGGAGATCAGCTGCTCGGTGAGGATCGACGGCGACTGGTCGTAGATGACGGCCAGGGTGCGCAGGTCGTCCTGACGGATCGACAGCACCTTTCCGTTGTAGTCACCGCGCTGGCTCTGGATGGTCGCCGCGTAGCGCTGCAGCGGGCCGGCCTTCTCCGAAGGGACCTGGGTCAGTCTCTCCAGGTCGAGGACCAGGCGCGGCGGCGGCTCGGCCGCGCCGCCGGGCGTACCGCCGGGCAGCAGCTCCTGCACCGGGACGCCGTAGAACTCCGCCAGTTCGGCCAGCCGCTGCACGGTGACCGCACGGTCACCGCGCTCGTACGAGCCGACGACGACTGCCTTCCAGCGCCCCTGGGACTTCTCCTCGACACCGTGCAGGGAGAGACCCTGCTGAGTGCGGATCGCTCGGAGCTTGCCTCCGAGTTGCTTCGCGTAGTCGCTGGACATTGATCTCCCCGGACGAGATTGCTTCGCGTTCAGTGGTGGGTCACGGGCGATTGCCGACGCCGTTACCGGTGGGTCCGACGTCCGTCTCGTAACTCACTGTGAGGTTACGTAGAGTAAGGTAGTTGCGTCAAGCCGAATGGGGCAGTCGTGCGAATGGCCCGCATCGTCGGCGCGTCCGGAGTGTTAACCCCGGGAAGCGGAATGATGGCCGTCTGTTTGCGATCCGGCGCGCTGCTAGGATGGCCCGAAGCCCGCGCCCGGTCGGCGGGGGCAGTCCCCAGACATCCTTTAAGACCCGTCCCGTGAGGCGGGGAAGGAGGTCCGCTTCGGCATGACCACACACCATGAACCGACGCCCCGGGCACCGCACCAGGTGCTGGACGGCACGGACATCGCCCGGGTCCTCACCCGGATAGCGCACGAGATCGTCGAGCGCGCCAAGGGCGCGGAGGACGTCGTGCTGCTCGGCATCCACACCAGGGGCGTCCACCTCGCCCGCCGCCTGCACGGCCGGCTGGCCCAGATCACCGGGCGCGAGATCCCGCTGGGCACCCTGGACATCACCATGTACCGGGACGACCTGCGGCTGAAGCCCGCCCGCGCCCTGGAGCACACCGAGATCCCGCCCGGCGGCATCGACGGCAAGCTCGTCATCCTCGTCGACGACGTGCTCTTCTCCGGCCGGACCATCCGCGCCGCGCTCGACGCGTTGAACGACATCGGCCGCCCGCGCGCCGTCCAGCTCGCCGTCCTGGTCGACCGCGGCCACCGCGAGCTGCCGATCCGCGCCGACTACGTCGGCAAGAACCTCCCCACCTCGCTGCGCGAGGCCGTTCAGGTGCGCCTGTCCGACAGCGACGGCGTGGACGCCGTCCTGGTCGGCGACCGCGACTTCGCCGCCCGCAGCTCGCAGGCCCTGGCACCCCAGTCTTCCGAACCGCACCTCCCGGAGTAACCCGCGTGAAGCGCCACCTCGTCTCCGCCGCCGATCTCAGCCGCGACGACGCGCTGCTGATCCTGGACACCGCCGAGGAGCTGGCCCAGCTCTCCGGCCGGGCCGTGAAGAAGCTGCCCACGCTGCGCGGCCGCACCGTCGTCAACCTCTTCTTCGAGGACTCCACCCGGACGAAGACCTCCTTCGAGGTCGCCGAGAAGCGCCTCTCGGCCGACGTCATCAACTTCTCCGCCAAGGGCTCCTCGGTCTCCAAGGGCGAGAGCCTGAAGGACACCGCGCTGACCCTCCAGGCGATGGGCGCCGACGCGGTGGTCATCCGCCACCACGCCTCCGGCGCGCCGGCCCGGCTGGCCCAGTCCGACTGGCTGCACGGCAGTGTGATCAACGCCGGTGACGGCACCCACGAGCACCCCACCCAGGCGCTGCTCGACGCCTTCACCATGCGCCGCCACCTCAACCCGGGCAGCGGCAACGACCTGGCCGGGCGCCACGTGACCATCGTCGGCGACGTCCTGCACAGCCGGGTCGCCCGATCCAACGTCCACCTGCTGAACACCCTCGGCGCGCAGGTCACCTTCGTCGCCCCGCCCACGCTGCTGCCGATCGGGGTCGAGAACTGGCCCTGCGAGATCAGCTACGACCTCGACGCCGTGCTGCCCAAGACGGACGCGCTGATGATGCTGCGGGTGCAGCGCGAGCGGATGAACGCCGCGTTCTTCCCCACCGAGCGCGAGTACAGCCGCCGCTACGGCATGAACGGCCGCCGGATGGCCCAGCTGCCGGACCACGCGATCGTGATGCACCCCGGCCCGATGGTCCGCGGCATGGAGATCACCGCCGAGGTCGCCGACTCGCCGCGCTGCACCGCCATCGAGCAGGTCGCCAACGGCGTCTCCGTCCGGATGGCCGTCCTGTACCTGCTGCTCGGCGGAGCCACCCTCGCCGACACCACCCGCACCGACTCCGTGGAGACCGCCCAGTGACCAGCTACCTGATCCGCAACGCCAAGATCCTGGGCGGCGACCCGCAGGACCTCCACCTCGCCGACGGCGTGATCCAGGAGATCGGCACCGGCCTGACGGTCGAGGCGGACATCGAGATCGACGCCACCGGGCTGATCGCCCTGCCCGGCCTGGTCGACCTCCACACCCACCTGCGCGAGCCCGGCCGCGAGGACGCCGAGACCGTGCTCACCGGCACCCGGGCCGCCGCGATGGGCGGCTTCACCGCCGTGCACGCGATGGCCAACACCACCCCGGTGGCCGACACCGCCGGCGTGGTCGAGCAGGTCTGGCGGCTCGGCCAGGAGTCCGGCTACTGCGACGTGCAGCCGGTCGGCGCCGTCACCGTCGGCCTGGAGGGCAAGAAGCTCGCCGAACTCGGCGCGATGCACGAGTCCGCCGCGGGCGTCCGGGTCTTCTCCGACGACGGCAAGTGCGTGGACGACGCGGTGCTGATGCGCCGCGCCCTGGAGTACGTCAAGGCCTTCGACGGCGTCGTCGCCCAGCACGCCCAGGAGCCGCGGCTGACCGAGGGCGCCCAGATGAACGAGGGCCAGGTCTCTGGCGAGCTCGGGCTCGGCGGCTGGCCGGCCGTCGCCGAGGAGTCGATCATCGCCCGCGACGTGCTGCTCGCCGCGCACGTCGGCTCCCGGCTGCACGTCTGCCACCTCTCCACCGCCGGCTCGGTCGAGATCGTCCGATGGGCCAAGTCCAAGGGCTGGGACGTCACCGCCGAGGTGACCCCGCACCACCTGCTGCTCACCGACGAGCTGGTCCGCACCTACGACCCGGTGTACAAGGTGAACCCGCCGCTGCGCACCGCCGAGGACGTCCAGGCGCTGCGCAAGGCGCTGGCCGACGGCACCATCGACGCCGTCGCCACCGACCACGCGCCGCACCCGGCCGAGGACAAGGACTGCGAGTGGGCCGTGGCCGCGATGGGCATGGTCGGCCTGGAGACCGCGCTGTCGGTCGTGCAGCAGACCATGGTCGACACCGGCCTGCTGAACTGGGAGGCCGTCGCGGACCGGATGTCGCACCGCCCGGCCCGGATCGGCCGTCTCAGCGGCCACGGCCGGCCGATCTCGGTGGGTGAGCCCGCCAACCTGGTGCTGTTCGATCCCGCGTACCGTGGAGCCGTGAACCCGGACAGCTTCGCCACCCGCAGCCGCAACACCCCCTACAAGGGCCTGGACCTGCCCGGACGGGTGCACGCCACCTTCCTGCGCGGGCGCGCCACCGTGCTGGCCGGGGAGCTCGCCGAGCAGGGCGGCACGGAGTGATGCTCCACGCCACGCTCGCCCAGGAGCAGGCGAAGGTCACCGACTGGCCCGGTTACATCGGCTGGTCCATCGGCCTGCTGATCGTGATCGGCCTGGTCTACTGGCTGATGCGCCAGGGCTGGAACTGGCGGCGCACCCTGCAGTCCGGCATCCCGCCGCTGCCGGCCGTGCCGGACCGCGCCGGGCGCACCATCCTGGAGACCAGCGGCCGGTACCACGGCACGACCACCGCCGGGAACTGGCTCGACCGGGTCGTCGCCCACGGCCTGGGCACCCGCAGCCGCGCCGACCTCACCCTCGGCGAGGACGGCCTGCTGGTGCAGCGCCCCGGTGACGTCGACTTCTGGATCCCGGCCGAGCACCTGACCGGTGCCCGCACGGACTCCGGGATCGCCGGCAAGGTCGTCCCCTCCGGGCTGCTCGTCGTCAGCTGGGCGCACGAGGGCACCGAGCTGGACTCCGGCTTCCGGGCCGACCACCCCGACGAGCACGCCGCCTGGGTCGAGGCGATCGCTCTACTCGCAACACGTACGAAGACGAAGACGGAAGAGGCCGCGCAATGACCGCACCTGCCCCCACCACGCAGCGCCAACGGCGGGAACGAGTGCCTGCCGTGCTCGTCCTGGAGGACGGCCGGACCTTCCGCGGACAGGCCTACGGCGCCATCGGCGAGACCTTCGGCGAGGCGGTCTTCAACACCGGCATGTCCGGCTACCAGGAGACCCTCACCGACCCGTCGTACCACCGCCAGGTGGTCGTGATGACCGCCCCGCAGATCGGCAACACCGGCTGGAACGACGAGGACGACGAGTCCAAGCAGATCTGGGTCGCCGGCTACGTGGTGCGCGACCCCGCCCGGGTCGCCTCCAACTGGCGCTCCCTGCGCCCGCTCGACGAGGAGCTCGTCAACCAGGGCGTCGTCGGCATCAGCGGCATCGACACCCGCGCGCTGACCCGCCACCTGCGCGAGCGCGGCGCGATGCGCTGCGGCATCTTCTCCGGCGAGGCGCTGGCCGACCCGGCCGCCCTGCTCGCCAGGGTGCAGCAGTCGCCCGAGATGAAGGGCGCCGACCTGTGCGCCGAGGTCGCCACCACCGAGCCGTACGTGGTGCCCGCGATCGGTGAGAAGCGCTTCACCGTCGCCGCGCTGGACCTCGGCATCAAGGCGATGACCCCGCAGCGGATGGCCGAGCGCGGCATCGAGGTGCACGTGCTGCCGGCCAACTCCACCCTGGAGGACGTCTACGCCGTCAACCCGGACGGCGTCTTCTTCTCCAACGGCCCGGGCGACCCGGCCACCGCCGACCACCAGGTCGCCGTCGCGCAGGGCGTGCTGGAGCGCGGGACCCCGTTCTTCGGGATCTGCTTCGGCAACCAGATCCTCGGCCGCGCCCTGGGCTTCGGCACCTACAAGCTCAAGTACGGCCACCGCGGCATCAACCAGCCGGTGCAGGACCGCACCACCGGCAAGGTCGAGGTGACCGCCCACAACCACGGCTTCGCCGTGAACGCCCCGCTGGACAAGGTGAGCGACACCCCCTACGGGCGGGTCGAGGTCTCCCACGTCTGCCTCAACGACGACGTGGTCGAGGGCCTGCAGGCACTCGACGTCCCCGCCTTCAGCGTGCAGTATCACCCCGAAGCGGCCGCCGGTCCGCACGACGCCGCCTACCTGTTCGACCGCTTCGTGAAGCTCATGGAGGGCCAGCGTGCCTAAGCGCAGTGACATCAAGTCCGTCCTGGTGATCGGCTCCGGCCCGATCGTGATCGGCCAGGCCGCCGAGTTCGACTACTCGGGTACGCAGGCCTGCCGGGTCCTCAAGGCCGAGGGCCTGCGGGTCGTGCTGGTCAACTCCAACCCGGCCACGATCATGACCGACCCGGAGATCGCCGACGCCACCTACGTCGAGCCGATCACCCCGGAGTTCGTCGAGAAGATCATCGCCAAGGAGCGCCCCGACGCGCTGCTGCCGACCCTGGGCGGCCAGACCGCGCTCAACACCGCGATCTCGCTGCACGCGGCGGGCACGCTGGAGAAGTACGGCGTCGAGCTGATCGGCGCCGACGTCGAGGCGATCAACAAGGGCGAGGACCGCGAGCTCTTCAAGGGCGTCGTCGAGGCCGTCAACGCCAAGATCGGCTACGGCGAGTCCGCCCGCTCGGTCATCTGCCACACCATGGACGAGGTGCTGGCCGGCGTCGACACGCTCGGCGGCTACCCGGTCGTCGTGCGCCCCTCCTTCACCATGGGCGGCGCCGGCTCCGGCTTCGCCCACAACGAGGAGGACCTGCGCCGCATCGCCGGCCAGGGCCTGACCCTCTCGCCGACCACCGAGGTGCTCCTGGAGGAGTCCATCCTCGGCTGGAAGGAGTACGAGCTGGAGCTGATGCGCGACAAGAACGACAACGTCGTGGTCGTCTGCTCCATCGAGAACTTCGACCCGATGGGCGTGCACACCGGTGACTCGATCACCGTCGCCCCGGCGATGACCCTCACCGACCGCGAGTACCAGATCCTGCGCGACATCGGCATCGCCGTCATCCGCGAGGTCGGCGTCGACACCGGCGGCTGCAACATCCAGTTCGCGGTCAACCCCGAGGACGGCCGGGTCATCGTCATCGAGATGAACCCGCGGGTCTCCCGCTCCTCGGCGCTCGCCTCCAAGGCCACCGGCTTCCCGATCGCCAAGATCGCCGCCAAGCTGGCCGTCGGCTACACCCTGGACGAGATCCCCAACGACATCACCGAGCAGACCCCGGCCTCCTTCGAGCCGACCCTCGACTACGTCGTCGTCAAGGTGCCGCGGTTCGCGTTCGAGAAGTTCCCGAGCGCCGACGCCACCCTGACCACCACCATGAAGTCCGTCGGCGAGGCCATGGCCATGGGCCGCAACTTCCCCGAGGCGCTGCAGAAGGCGCTGCGCTCGCTGGAGAAGAAGGGCTCCCAGTTCTCCTGGACCGGCCCCGTCGGCGACAAGGCGGAGCTGCTGGCCAAGGCGGTCGTGCCGACCGACGGCCGGATCAACACCGTGATGGACGCCGTCCGGGCCGGCGCCACCCCGGAGGAGGTCTTCGAGTACACCAAGATCGACCCGTGGTTCGTCGACCAGCTCTTCCTGCTGGACGAGATCGCCGGCGAGCTGGCCGAGGCCGCCGAGCTCACCCCCGACCTGCTGCGCCACGCCAAGCGGCACGGCTTCTCCGACCAGCAGATCGGCGAGATCCGCGGCCTGAAGCCGGACGTGGTCCGCGAGGTGCGCCACGCCCTCGGCATCCGCCCGGTGTTCAAGACCGTCGACACCTGCGCCGCCGAGTTCGCCGCCAAGACCCCGTACTTCTACTCGTCCTACGACGAGGAGAACGAGGTCGCCCCGCGCACCAAGCCCGCCGTGATCATCCTGGGCTCCGGCCCGAACCGCATCGGCCAGGGCATCGAGTTCGACTACTCCTGCGTGCACGCCTCCTTCGCGCTCGCCGAGGCCGGGTACGAGACCGTCATGGTCAACTGCAACCCGGAGACCGTCTCCACCGACTACGACACCTCCGACCGGCTCTACTTCGAGCCGCTCACCCTGGAGGACGTGCTGGAGATCGTCCACGCCGAGCAGCAGGCCGGCCCGCTCGCCGGTGTGATCGTCCAGCTCGGCGGCCAGACCCCGCTGGGCCTGGCCCAGGCGCTCAAGGACAACGGCGTGCCGATCGTCGGCACCCAGCCCGAGGCGATCGACCTCGCCGAGGAGCGCGGCGCCTTCGGCCGCGTCCTGCGCGACGCCGGCCTGCCGGCCCCCAAGCACGGCACCGCCTTCTCCTTCGAGGAGGCCAAGGCGATCGCCGACGAGATCGGCTACCCCGTGCTCGCCCGCCCGTCCTACGTGCTCGGCGGCCGCGGCATGGAGATCGTCTACGACGAGGCCTCGCTCGCCTCCTACCTGGAGCGCCACGCCGGCCTGATCTCCGAGCACCCGGTGCTCATCGACCGCTTCCTCGACGACGCGGTGGAGATCGACGTCGACGCGCTCTACGACGGCACCGAGCTCTACCTCGGCGGCGTCATGGAGCACATCGAGGAGGCCGGCATCCACTCCGGCGACTCCGCCTGCGCGCTGCCCCCGATCACCCTCGGCGGCCACGACATCAAGCGCCTGCGCACCTCCACCGAGGCCATCGCGCGCGGTGTCGGCGTCCGCGGTCTGATCAACATCCAGTTCGCCCTCTCCGGCGACATCCTCTACGTGCTGGAGGCCAACCCGCGCGCCTCCCGCACCGTCCCGTTCACCTCCAAGGCGACCGCCGTGCCGCTGGCCAAGGCCGCCGCCCGGATCTCGCTCGGCGCCACCATCGCCGAGCTGCGCGCCGAGGGCCTGCTCCCGGCCGAGGGCGACGGCGGCACGCTGCCCGCCGACGCGCCGATCGCGGTCAAGGAGGCAGTGATGCCGTGGAGCCGCTTCCGCGACATCCACGGCCGCGGGGTGGACACGGTGCTCGGCCCGGAGATGCGCTCGACCGGTGAGGTCATGGGCATCGACAAGGTGTTCGGCACCGCCTACGCGAAGGCGCAGTCCGGCGCGTACGGCGCGCTGCCGACCAAGGGCAAGGTCTTCGTCTCGGTGGCCAACCGGGACAAGCGCAACCTGGTCTTCCCGGCCCGCGCGCTGGTCAACCTCGGCTTCGAGGTGCTCGCCACCGCCGGCACCGCCGAGGTGCTCCAGCGCGGCGGCATCCCGTCCACGCTGGTGCGCAAGCACAGCGAGGGCGAGGGCCCGAACGGCGAGCGGACCATCGTCCAGCTGATCCACGACGGTGAGGTCGACCTCATCATCAACACGCCGTACGGCACCGGCGGCCGCCTCGACGGCTACGAGATCCGCACCGCGGCCGTGGCCCGCGCGGTGCCCTGCCTGACCACCGTCCAGGCGATGGGCGCGGCCGTGCAGGGCATGGACGCGCTGCTGCGCGACGAGGTCGGGGTGATGTCGCTCCAGGAGCACGCCGAGCTGATCAACGCCGGCCGCAAGTAGCACCACCGCAGTGGGGGGCACCGGAACAGCCGGGTGCCCCCCACTGCCATGACCGCCCCGCCCGTCACCCACCGCCACCCTTCCTCCGACGGGCGGCGCCCGCGCCCGTCTGCTCTCTCCGCTCCGGGAGTTGAACCACCCTTGTACAAGCTTCTGTTCGACCTGGTCTTCAAGAAGATGGACCCCGAGAAGGCCCACCACCTCGCCTTCTTCTGGATCCGCCTCGGCTCCTCGGTGCCCGGCCTGCGCACCCTGGTGCGGCTGGTGCTCGCCCCGCGCGACCGGGCCCTGCGCGCCCGCGCCCTCGGCCTCGAACTGCCCGGCCCGTTCGGCCTGGCGGCCGGCTTCGACAAGAACGGCGTCGGCATCGACGGCCTGTCGATGCTCGGCTTCGACTACGTCGAGATCGGCACCGTCACCGGCGAGCCCCAGCCCGGCAACCCGGCGCCCCGGCTGTTCCGCCTGGTCGAGGACCGCGCGCTGATCAACCGGATGGGCTTCAACAACCAGGGCTCGGCCCGGGTCGCGGCCCGGCTGGCCGCCCGCCCGCACACCAGCTCCACCCCCGTGATCGGCGTCAACATCGGCAAGACCAAGGTGGTCGAGGAGGCCGACGCCGTCGCCGACTACGTGAAGTCCACCGAGCGGCTGGCCAAGTACGCCGACTACCTGGTGGTCAACGTCAGCTCGCCGAACACCCCCGGGCTGCGCAACCTCCAGGCCGTGGACCACCTGCGGCCGCTGCTCGCCGCCGTCCGCGAGGCCGCCGACCGCAGCACCGCCCACCGCGTGCCGCTGCTGGTCAAGATCGCCCCCGACCTGGCCGACGAGGACGTCGACGCGGTCGCCGACCTCGCCCTGGAGCTGGGCCTGGACGGCATCATCGCCACCAACACCACTATCGGCCGCGAGGGCCTGCGCACCGACGCCGGGCGGGTCGCGGAGATCGGCATGGGCGGCCTGTCCGGCGCCCCGCTCAAGGCCCGTGCCCTGGAGGTGCTCCAGCGGCTGCGCGCCCGCACCGAGGGCCGGCTGACCCTGGTCTCGGTCGGCGGCATCGAGACCGCCGAGGACGCCTGGCAGCGGATCGTCCACGGCGCCGACCTGGTCCAGGGCTACAGCGCCTTCATCTACGAGGGCCCGTTCTGGTGCCGGCGGATCCACAAGGGCCTGTCCGCCAAGGTCCGCGCGGGCGGCTTCCGCAGCCTGGCCGACGCCGTCGGCAGCGCCGTGCGCAGCTCCTGAACCCCCTCCCCACCCCTCCGGAAAGAGACGACATGACCCTCGCCCCGTTCGGCGCCCGGCTGCGCCAGGCCCTCGACACCCGCGGCCAGCTCTGCGTCGGCATCGACCCGCACGCCTCCCTGCTCGCCGCCTGGGGGCTCGGCGACGACCTCGCCGGGCTGGAGACCTTCAGCCGCACCGTGGTCGAGGCGCTGGCCGACCGGGTGGCCGTGCTCAAGCCGCAGGCGGCCTTCTTCGAGCGCTTCGGCAGCAAGGGCGTCGCGGTGCTGGAGAAGACCGTCGAGGAGGCCCGGGCGGCCGGCGCGCTGGTCCTGATGGACGCCAAGCGCGGTGACATCGGCTCCACCATGGCCGCGTACGCCGAGGCCTTCCTGTCGCCGGGCAGCCCGCTGTTCTCGGACGCGCTGACGGTCAGCCCGTACCTGGGCTTCGGCTCGCTGCGTCCGGCCCTGGACCTGGCCCGGGAGCAGGGCTGCGGCGTGTTCGCGCTGGCGCTCACCTCCAACCCGGAGGGCGCCGAGGTGCAGCGCGCGGTGGGCGCGGACGGCGAGCCGGTCGCGGCCTCGGTGCTGCGTCAGCTGGCGGCCGAGAACGAGGGCGCCGCGCCGCTCGGCTCCTTCGGCGCGGTGGTCGGCGCGACGCTGGCCGACGCGGGCGTGGAACTGGCCATCAACGGCCCGCTGCTGGCCCCCGGGATCGGTGCCCAGGGCGCGACCATGGCCGACCTGCCGCGGGTGTTCGGCGCCTCGGTGATCAACGTGGTGCCGAGCGTCAGCCGGGACGTGCTCAGGCACGGCCCCTCGGTGCCGGCGCTTCGGGAGGCGGCGGAGCGCTTCGTCGGCGAGTTCGCGGACGCCGTCAAGTAGCGGAACCCGTCCTTCAGGTAGCCGCGCGGTGACCCTGCGGAGTGTCCGCAGGACCGCGCGGTGGCCGTCGAAGCGACGTGAGCGCCGTCACATCGGCACCGCCAAAGTCTCGCAATCGCGGTCATTTTGCCCTGGAAAGTCCTGGTCGGCCTTGGCTGACCAGGACTTTTCGTGTTCTTTTCCTGACGTGGCGCCGCAATCCGGGTAGTGTCCGGCGATAGGTCATCGGCGAGCCGCTATTTCGGTGGCTCCCGCAGGTCAGGGCCTTGTGGTTCCCCTTGCGGACGGTGTCCTCGGTACCGAACCAGTCCTAGCTCAATCCATCCATCCACACCCTGAGGTGAACGGCGTGGCCCTTCCGCCCCTTACCCCTGAACAGCGCACCGCCGCGCTCGCCAAGGCCGCCGAGGCTCGCCGGGAGCGCGCCGAGGTCAAGAACCGGCTCAAGCACTCCGGCGCCTCCCTGCACGAGGTGATCAAGGCCGGAAAGGCCGACAACGACGTCATCGGCAAGATGAAGGTCTCGGCCCTGCTGGAGTCCCTTCCGGGCGTCGGCAAGGTCCGTGCCAAGCAGATCATGGAGCGCCTCGGCATCAGCGAGAGCCGGCGCGTCCGCGGCCTCGGTACGAACCAGATCGCTTCCCTGGAGCGGGAGTTCGGCGGTGGCGCCGCCTGACCGTGCCCCCGTGGTCCCAGGATCCCCCGCGATCCGGGATAATCGGTGCATGAGTGAGCGTCCGCGGCTGACCGTGCTCTCCGGCCCTTCGGGGGTCGGCAAGAGCACGGTCGTCGCTCATATGAGGAAGATGCACCCCGAGGTCTGGCTCTCGGTGTCGGCGACGACCCGGCGCCCGAGGCCGGGCGAGAAGAACGGGGTCCAGTACCACTTCGTCGACAACGACGAGTTCGACAAGCTGGTCGCCAACGGCGAGTTGCTGGAGTGGGCCGAGTTCGCCGGGAACCGTTACGGGACCCCGCGCGCGGCCGTGCAGGAGAAGCTGGAGCGCGGCGAGCCGGTGCTCCTGGAGATCGACCTCCAGGGCGCCCGGCAGGTGCGCGAGTCGATGCCCGAGGCGCAGCTGGTCTTCCTGGCTCCGCCGAGCTGGGACGAGCTGGTCCGCCGGCTGACCGGCCGGGGCACCGAGCCGCAGGACGTGATCGAGAAGCGGCTGGAGGCGGCCAAGGTCGAGCTCGCGGCCGAGCCCGAGTTCGACACGACCCTTGTCAACACCTCCGTCGAGCAGGTAGCGGCCGAACTGCTAGCCTTGCTCGGTGTAGCCTGACCTGTCTGTCTTTTCCACCCTTTCGGAAGGTTTTAGCGTGTCCTCTTCCATGACCGCGCCCGAGGGCATCATCAACCCGCCGATCGACGAGCTGCTCGAGGCCACCGACTCCAAGTACAGCCTCGTGATCTACGCCGCCAAGCGCGCGCGCCAGATCAACGCGTACTACTCCCAGCTCGGCGAGGGCCTGCTGGAGTACGTCGGCCCGCTGGTCGACACCCACGTGCACGAGAAGCCGCTGTCGATCGCGCTGCGCGAGATCAACGCGGGCATGCTGACCGCCGAGGCGATCGAGGCTGCCTGAGGCAGTCGCAGAGTTTCGGAAGGGCCCGGCGGAATCGTTTCCGCCGGGCCCTTCGGCGTTCCCGGCGGCCCTCGGGTGTTCCCCGGCCGCCCTCCGGCGACCCTTCGGCGCTCGCCGGAGGGCAGGGCGCGGTGCGGGGGCCGGCCGGGGGGCCGTAGGGTGGGCGCGTTCGCGGCACGGCCGCGACGCGTTCCCGATGCGTTGTGCGTTCCCGAGGCGGAGAAAGGCCGGTAGATGACCCTGAGTGCGGACGCCCCCCGCGTGGTCCTCGGCGTGAGCGGCGGGATCGCCGCGTACAAGGCGTGCGAGCTGCTGCGCCGCTTCACCGAGTCCGGCCACCAGGTCACCGTCGTGCCGACCGCCGCCGCGCTGCACTTCGTCGGCGAGGCGACCTGGGCGGCGCTGTCCGGCCGCCCGGCCGCCACCGAGACCTGGGAGCGCGTCCACGAGGTGCCGCACGTGCGGATCGGGCAGCAGGCCGACCTGGTGGTGGTCGCCCCGGCCACCGCCGACCTGATCGCCAAGGCCGCCCACGGCCTCGCCGACGACCTGCTCACCAACACCCTGCTCACCGCCCGCTGTCCGGTCGTGGTGGCGCCCGCCATGCACACCGAGATGTGGGAGCACCCGGCCACCCGGGACAACGTGGCCACGCTGCGCCGCCGGGGCGTGATCGTGCTGGAGCCGGCCGTCGGGCGGCTGACCGGCAAGGACACCGGGAAGGGCCGGCTGCCCGAGCCGTCGGCGATCTTCGAGGCCTGCCGGGCCGTGCTGCGCCGCGGCGGGGCGGTGCCGACCGACCTGGCGGGCCGGCACGTGGTGGTCTCGGCCGGCGGCACCCGCGAGCCGCTGGACCCGGTGCGCTACCTGGGCAACCGGTCCTCCGGCAAGCAGGGCTACGCGCTCGCCGTGACGGCCGCGGCGCGCGGGGCCCGGGTGACGTTGCTCTCGGCCAACGCCGAGCTGCCGGACCCGGCCGGGGTGGACGTGGTGCACGTGTCGACCGCGCTGGGGCTGCGCGAGGCGGCGCTGAAGGCGGTCAAGGACGCGGACGCCGTGGTGATGGCCGCGGCGGTGGCGGACTTCCGGCCCGCCGAGTACGCGACCGGCAAGATCAAGAAGGTCGAGGGCGTCGAGCAGGCGCCCGTCGCCCTGGTCCGCAATCCGGACATCCTGGCCGAACTGTCGGCCCACCGGGCCCGTTCGGGTCAACTCGTGGTGGGTTTCGCGGCGGAGACCGACGACGTGCTCGCCAACGGTCGGGCCAAGCTCGCCCGCAAGGGCTGTGACCTGCTCGTGGTGAACGAGGTGGGCAACGGCAAGGCCTTCGGCACCGACGTCAACGAGGCCGTGGTACTGGGCTCGGACGGCAGTGAGACGGCCGTTCCGGTGGGCCCGAAGGAGGCGCTCGCGGACGTGGTCTGGGATCTGGTCGCAAAGCGGCTGGAAACGGGCGGCAACTGATCGGAACCGCTCGCGCGGCGGTCGAGAATTCCTGAAGCGGGTGACGTTCGGCGGAACCAGACCGTTAGACTCCAGGAATCAAGTCTTTCCGGAGTTCCCCGGGTCGCCCCGGGGAACTTCAGTCAGCAGCCGCTGCAACCCCAGGGAGCGCTGTGTCTCGCCGCCTGTTCACCTCGGAGTCCGTGACCGAGGGACACCCCGACAAGATCGCTGACCAGATCAGCGACACCATCCTTGACGCTCTCCTGCGGGAGGACCCGACGTCCCGGGTCGCCGTGGAGACGCTCATCACCACCGGCCAGGTGCACGTGGCCGGCGAGGTGACCACCAAGGCGTACGCGCCGATCGCCCAGCTCGTCCGGGACAAGATCCTGGAGATCGGCTACGACAGCTCCAAGAAGGGCTTCGACGGCGCCTCCTGCGGCGTCTCGGTGTCCATCGGTGCCCAGTCGCCCGACATCGCGCAGGGCGTCGACACCGCGTACGAGGCCCGTGTCGAGGGCGACGAGGACGACATGGACAAGCAGGGCGCCGGTGACCAGGGCCTGATGTTCGGCTACGCGTCCGACGAGACGCCCGAGCTCATGCCGCTGCCGATCACCCTGGCGCACCGCCTCTCCCGCCGCCTGACCGAGGTGCGCAAGAACGGGACCATCCCCTACCTGCGCCCCGACGGCAAGACCCAGGTCACCATCGAGTACGACGGCGACAAGGCCGTCCGCCTGGACACCGTCGTCGTCTCCACCCAGCACGCCAGCGACATCGACCTGGAGTCGCTGCTCACCCCGGACATCCGCGAGTTCGTGGTCGAGCCGGAGCTGAAGGCGCTGGCCGAGCAGGGCATCAAGCTGACCACCGAGGGCTACCGCCTGCTGGTCAACCCGACCGGCCGCTTCGAGATTGGCGGCCCGATGGGCGACGCCGGCCTCACCGGCCGCAAGATCATCATCGACACCTACGGCGGCATGGCCCGCCACGGCGGCGGTGCCTTCTCCGGCAAGGACCCGTCCAAGGTGGACCGCTCGGCCGCGTACGCGATGCGCTGGGTGGCGAAGAACATCGTCGCCGCCGGCCTCGCCCGCCGCGCCGAGGTGCAGGTCGCGTACGCGATCGGCAAGGCCGAGCCGGTCGGCCTGTTCGTGGAGACCTTCGGCACCGAGACCGTGCCGGTCCTCACCATCCAGAAGGCCGTCTCCGAGGTCTTCGACCTGCGTCCGGCCGCGATCATCCGCGACCTGGACCTGCTGCGCCCGATCTACTCGCAGACCGCGGCGTACGGCCACTTCGGCCGTGAGCTGCCGGAGTTCACCTGGGAGCGCACCGACCGGGTGGAGCAGCTGAAGGCCGCCGTCCAGGACTGACGTCCGCGGCGCCCGCGCCCGCGGCCCGTCGCCAGTGGCGCGCGCCCGCGGCCCGTGCGCCCGTAGCGCCTGAAGCGGGGGCCGCCCCCCCCCCGCGGGGGGGCGCCCCGCGTTGGGGTATGGGTGGGTCGGGGTGTT
>NZ_JBHXTL010000024.1:0-82796 GCF_042677365.1 Kitasatospora sp. NPDC127116 | reverse complement strand
CCCGAACCACCACCCCACCCCGACACGATCAGCTCACGCTCACCACCCACCAGCACATCCACCGACCCGACCAACCGCTCCGGATCCGCAACCATCGCGGCCAGCACCAGGTGCAGGCGCTCAGCCAGCGTGGCGACGGTTCCTTGGTCGAAGAGCTGGGCGGCGTAGAGGAGTTCGGCCCGTATGCCGGCGGGGTTGTTGGCGGCGTCGCGGCCTTCGGAGAAGATCAGGTTGAGGTCGAACCTGGCCGGGGCATCGGCGAAGGTCTCCGCTTCCAGCGTGACGCCCGGGAGCTGAAGCACCCCCTCGCTGTTGTTCTGCAGGACCAGCATCACCTGGAACAGCGGATGCACGGAGGCCGAACGGACCGGGTTCAGCTCCTCCACCAGCCGCTCGAACGGCACGTCCTGGTTGGTGAACGCCGCCAGGTCCGTGTCACGGACCCGGCTCAGCAGTTCACCGAAGGTCGGCTCACCCGACACATCCGTCCGCAGCACCAGCGTGTTCACGAAGAACCCGACCAGCTCGTCCAACGCCTGGTCCGAGCGCCCCGCCACCACCGTCCCGATCGGAACATCCGTCCCCGCACCCAGCCGCGACAACAGGGCCGCCAACGCCGCATGCAGCACCATGAACAGCGTCACACCGTGCCGACGCGCCAACCCCTCCAGCTCGGCGTGCAGTTCGGCATCCAGCCCGAACTCCACCCGACCACCCGCGCGCGAAACCACCCCCGTCCGAGGCCGGTCCAACGGCAACGCCACCTCCTGCGGCGAATCCCGCAGCGCCTCCGACCAGTACGCCAACTGCTGGTCCACGACCCCGCCCAGCAGCTCCTGCTGCCACAGCGAGTAATCCGCGTACTGAACGGCCAGCGGCTCCCATTCCGGCGCCAGACCCGCCAACCGCGCCCGATAGGCCGACGCCACCCCCTCCCACAACGGCCTCATCGACCAACCGTCACTCGCGATGTGGTGCAAGGTCACCACCAGGACCGATTCGCCCTCGCCCTCGCCCCCGCCCTCGCCGAGGGTGAACAGCGCCACCCGCAAAGGAAGTTCGGTCGAGAGGTCGAAGGCGGCGAACGCCTCGGCCGAGATCCGTTCCGCCACCTCCTCCGCCGTGCTCGGCTCGACCCGGAACGGCACCTCGACGTCGCCGGCGGGCAGCACCAGCTGGCGGGGCTGACCGTCGACCGCCGGGTAGACCGTGCGCAGGGCCTCGTGCCGGCCGACCACGTCACCGATCGCCGCCCGCAGAGCCTCCACGTCCACCGCACCGTGCAGCCGGAACGCGAACGGACTGTTGTAGGCCGCCGACGCCCCCTCCAACTGGTCCAGGAACCACAGCCGCTGCTGGGCGAACGACAGCGGCAGCACCTCCGGCCGCGGGCCCGCCACCAGCGCCGGACGCGCCGGGCGGCCGTCCTTCAGCTTCTCCGCCACCTTGGCGACGGTCGGGTTCCGGAACAGTTCACGGATGCCGAGCTCCGCGCCGAGCGTGCCGCGGATGCGACTGATCAGCCGGGTCGCGAGTACGGAGTGACCGCCCAGCGCGAAGAAGTTGTCGTCGATCCCCACCGACGGCACATCGAGGACCTCAGCGAAAAGGCCGCACAGGATCTCCTCCTGCACCGATCCGGGACCGCGGCCGTCCTCGGCCATGACCTTCTGCCCGACCGTCGGTTCCTTCTGCTGAGCCATGACATCTCCCTCTGGTGCCTATCCGGCGGTGATCGATGTGCGTGACCGGACGCCCCGGCCGGGTGCTTCGTCACCTGGCCGGGGCCGTACGCGGGTGTGCGAAAGGAATGGGAAAAAGGGAATCGGGTCCGCGGGTCAGCCGACCGCGGTCGGGCGCGGCGCCAGGTCGGTCCAGTTCTGCTCGATGTACTCCAGGCAGGCCTGGCGGTCGTTCTCGCCGAAGGCCGTGGCCCAGCCGGCCGGGACCTCGATCGCGTTCGGCCACAGGGAGTGCTGGTTCTGGTCGTTGACCAGGACCACGTAGCGGCCGTCGGCGTCCTCGAACGGATTCGTCACAGCGGTGCTCCTTCTTCGCGGGTGAATGTTCGTGGTGGGCAAAGGGACCGGGCCCCGGTGGGGCGGGGTCCGGCGTGCTACGGGTGGAGGTGCGGGCCGACCGTTCCCGGGAGCCAGACGTCCTCCGGGCCCAGTGCGGCGGGCGTGTACTTGCCCAGCGCGCTGATCAGCAGCCGCAGTTCGAAGGCCAGGCAGGAGACCAGCCGGGCGATTCCGTCCTGCGGATCCTCGTCCGCCGCGAGCAGGGCCGCCCGGCCCAGTCCGACGGCGCGGGCACCCAGGGCCAGGGCCTTGACGGCCCTCGCGCCCTCCCACATCCGGCCCGAGACCAGCAGGCAGTCGGAGGAGGAGGAGCGCGGCTCCAGCCGGCGCAGGCACTCGCCCAGCGGCAGACCGACCTGGTCGAGGAAGCTGCTGGGCGCCCAGCCGCTGCCGCCCTCGGCGCCGTCCACGGTCACCGAGTCCGCGCCGCTCTCCCGGGCCACGGCCGCCGCCTCGCGGATGTCGCGCCCGGGCGGGAGTTTCACCCAGATCCGCGCGCGCGGGTAGTTGTTGCGCATGAACCGGATCTGCTGACGCAGGATCTCCGCGGTGAACGTGCCCGGGCTGCTGGACCGCAGCACCCGGTCGTGCCCGCCGCCGAAGACGTTCTCGTCGGTGCTGTACCGGTCGGCCAGCTGGTCGGCCACGGAGCGTTTCAGCACCGTCATCCCGCCGAGGCCGGGCTTGGCGCCCTGTCCCACCTTCAGCTCGAACGCCAGCCGGCCGGACTCCAGCAGGGCCTTCGCGGCCGGGGCGCTGTAGATCTGGTTCCACACCTCGGCGTCGGCGTCCTCGGTGCTCTGCTGGAACGCCAGCCCACCCATGCCCTCGGGGAGTTCCTGCTCGTAGGCGCGCAGCCGGGCGAGCATGCTGTCGCCGGTGTCGGCGGTGTCGGCGGACCGGCCCTCGGGGCTGCCGGTGGACCGGTCCCCGAGGCTGCCGGCGGGGCCGTCGGCGAAGCCGTTGGTCGGCACCACGTTCTCGCCGATGACCAGCGGGATGCCCAGGCGTCCGGCCTGGCGGCTGGCCGCCAGGCCCAGCCCGGAGGAGGCCACCTGGGTGGAGCCGAAGGCCGAGACGTACACCGGCAGCGACGACCGGAACCCGCCGATGTCGGTGGCGAGTTCGACGTCGCCGTAGAGCGGCTCGCGGGCCAGGTCGGTGAGCTTCTCCAGCCGCTGGGGCATGAAGACCGGCGGGACCAGGCGCATCGCGTCCAGCACGTCCGCGCCGTGGGGCGCCGCCGGCTGCGGGACGCCGCCCGTGCCGCCGGCGCCGAACAGCGTCAGGCCGTAGCCGTCCATCGGCGGGAACGCCCCGGCGGCGCCCTCCCTGGCCCGCGACCGGATCGCGGCCTCCGGGAAGCCCGGGGCGCTGAGCACCCCGCTCACGGCGAGACCACCCCGGGGATCTTCGGGAACGGGGTGGCCTGCCAGACGGCGTCCAGCCCGGCCACGTAGCGGGTGAGCCGCTCGATGCCGATCCCGAAGCCGGCGCTGCCCGGGATCCCGTCGCGGACCATCTTCAGGTACCACTCGTACTTGGCCGGGTTCTCGCCGCTCTCCCGCATCCGGGCGATGATCCGCGCGTAGTCGAACTCCCGCTCGCTGCCGCTGATCAGCTCGCCGAAGCCCTCGGGGGCGATGAGGTCGAAGTTGCGCAGGACCTCCGGGCGCCGCGGGTCCTCGCGGTCGTAGAAGCCGCGCGAGCCCTTGGGGTAGTCGATGATGAAGAACGGCGAGTCCGACTTGTGCGAGAGCAGGCCCTCCCCCTGCCAGTCGATCTCGGCGTCGTGGTTCTGCTCGTGGCCCAGCCGGGCGAGCTCGGCCATCGCGTCGCCGTGGCTGATCCGCTCGAACGGGGCGTCGCGGGTGAGCAGCGGGGTGAAGGCGTCCGCGTCGCGGCCCAGGAGGTCCAGCTCGGCGCCCATCGTCCGCACCACGCGCTCGATCGCCGCGGTCACGATGGACTGTGCCACGCCCATCGCGTCCTCCTGCGTGGCGCCGGCGATCTCCACGTCGAACTGGTGGAACTCCGCCAGGTGGCGGCCGATGTTCGCGGTCTCCAGCGGTTCGAGCCGGACGTTCGGCGCGACGTAGAACACCTTGTCGAAGGCGAGCAGCGACGCCTGCTTGTAGAGGATCGCGCTGGTCATCAGCTTGTAGCGGTGGCCGTAGAAGTCGACGTCCACCTGCTTGGCACCACGGCCGCCCGGGTCCGTCACCGGTCCGATGACCGGCGGCAGCAGCTCCACGAACCCCTCGCCGAGGAGTAGTTCGCGGCCCGCCTGGACGATCTGGTTCTGGATCCGCAGCACGGACCGGGTCACGGGGTTCTTGAGGTGGTCCGGCAGTGCACCGGGCCGTGCAGACTCGAACTCGCTGGTCAAGGGGTCTCTTCCTTCGGTTCTCTGGTCCTGCGGTTCTGGCAGGGGGTTCAGCTGGGGATCCCGGGCAGCCGGTCCAGCGTGGTGGCGGCGCGCTCGTCGAACGACCGCGCGACGTGGGACAGGGCCCGGAGCAGGTCCGCCGCGCTCATCGAGCGGTTGCCGGTGGAGCGCCCGTTCGGCCGTACGGGCAGGGAGCCGGTGTGCGACCAGCGCAGCCGCCCGTCGGAGTCGATGTAGCTCCTGGCCCGCCCGGCGTTGTCCGGGTGCAGGCAGTACGGGACGTCCAGCAGCCCCCGGTTGAACGCCTCGACCAGGGCGGCGCCCACGTCCGTGTTGAGGCCGAGGACGGTCTCCACGAGCGCGGTCGCCTCCGCCAGGACCTCGCTGTCCGCGCCGGTGTCCGGCGGCGCCGATCCGCCCGCGTTCTGGGCGGCCAGCGCCGCGATCTCCAGCGCCTCGACGTTCTCCCGGACCGTCGGGATCCGGTACGCCTCGGCCGCCGTCTTGACGATGAGCCGTTCCGCTCCGGTGCGGACGGCCAGTTCGGCGGCCTGCTCCAGCAGCAGCAGGGCGCCCGAGCGGGTGCTGGGGTAGACCCCCATGTAGTTGTAGATCACGATGTGCCAGTCGACGTCCGGCAGCAGCGCACCGGCGAGCCGGCGCAGGGCCAGCACCGCCTCCCGGTCCTGCTCGGCGTTGGTCTGCTGGGCGTAGCTCAGCGAGATGCTGCGCAGCCCGTGCCGGCGGAAGAACACGCCTTCCAGGAGGCTGATCGCCACCAGCAGGCTGGGCGGGCAGAGCTGGCCGAGCATGCAGCCGCCGAAGGTCTCGACGTGCGGTTCGATGCCGTGGTCACGGGCCCTGACCATCAGCTCGCAGGACCGTTCCCAGTTCCGCACCGCCTGGCGCAGCGGGAGGCGCCCGTACGGCAGGCAGTAGGAGACCGGGCCGCCTTCGGTGGTGTCGAGCCCCGCTTCCAGCGAGGCCGCGATGATGCCGTAGGGGCTCGCCGACCCGTGCCGCACCTGGACCGGGAAGTCGCGCTCGCGCACGCCGTCCAGCACCCCCCGGTTGGTGTCCGGGGGGTGGGTCCTGATCGGGTAGCCGTTGAGGTCGCCGCCCTCGTCGACGGCCCGCCGGGCGTCGGCGAGCTTGCCGAGCCGGGTGTAGCTGTCCAGGGTGATCGTGCCGACCGTGGTGGCGTTGGCCCCCTTGACGGCGATCAGCCCGTCCCGCATGGCCCGCGGGTCGCCGAAGCCCATCCGGGGCTGCACCACCAGGTTGCCCTGTTCGTGCGACCGTCCGACGAAGTCCGCGAACGCGTTGACCGGCCCGTCGTTCATGGGGTCGGGGCGGCGCGGAGCTCCTCCAGGACGCGGCCGGCCCGCCTCGCCTTCTCGGCGCTGAGGGCGGCGACGTACCTCTCGAACTCCGGTAGTCCGGACGACTCGTGGAAGACCGCGGAGAATCCCGCGGACAGCAGGCGGCGCGTCATCCCGCCGCCGGCGGCCCCGCCCGCACCGGCCCGCAGCTGCTTGCCGGTGCCGAGCTTCCCACCGATGACGATCGGTGTGTCGGCGAGCTCCGGGTCGGCGCGCAGCGCCGCGACGGCGGACAGTCCGTCGCTCTCGCCGTGGCCGTTGACGCTGCTGAGCACGATGAGGTCGGGGGCGCCGCGCCGGCACTCCGCCGCCAGTTCCCCGCCCGGCAGGCACGGGCCGAGGTTCTGCACCCGGTGTCCCCAGTCCTCCAGCTGGAGCTGGAGGAAGACCAGGTTCCAGGTGTGCGAGTCCGACTCGGTGCCGCTGACGATCACGTCCAGCGTGGCGTCCGTTCTCATCGTCGGCTCCTCTCGCGGGGATCGAGGGCGGCGATCCTGGAGGGCAGGGTCCGCCAGACCTCCGGGGTGTAGAAGTGGCCGCCGGGGAGGACGTCGTGGCGGTACTCGCCCAGCGCCAGCGTGCGCCACTGCTCGCCCGCGTTCGCCTCGATGACGTCGTCGTCGGCGCCCGACAGCATCTGCACCGGCATGCTGACGGTGGCGCCCTCGGTGTACCGGAAGGTGTCCCGAACCCGGATGTCGGCGCGCATCAGCTCGACGCTCATCTCCTGGAGTTCGGGGTCCTCCAGGACGTGTGCCGGCATCAGGCCGTGGGTCTTCATCCAGAGCAGCAGACCGTCGTCGTCGTCCTGCTGGGACGGGAACATGTCCCGGGGCGTGAGCCCGCGGGCCGGCGCGTTGGCCGAGGAGACGACCAGGTTCCGCGGCAGCGGCCCGCCGCCGCTCTCGATCCGCGCGGCGACGTCGAACGCCATCCAGCCGCCCATGCTGTGCCCGAAGAGCACGTAGGGGCCGTCGACGGCGGACAGCACCGCCGCGGTGGCGTCCTGGGCCAGTTCCTCCCAGTCGGTGGCGAAGTCCTCCAGGAACCTGCCCTCCCGGCCCGGGTAGCAGATCGCCGACAGGGCGATGTCGTCCGGCACGGCGTCGCCCCACAGGTGGTAGGAGGCCGTGCCGCCCCCGCAGAAGCCCAGGCAGATCAGCGTCAGGGCGGCGTCCTTGGGGCGCCGGATGCTGATGACGGTGGTGTCCTGTGCGGTGTTCACTTGCCCTCCGTCCGACGGGACGCCACGAACTCCGCCAGCGACCGCAGTTCGGGGTGCCGGTAGACCTCCTTCGTGGACACGGTGATGCCGAACTGCTTCTTCAGCCGGCCGATGACGCGCAGCGCGATGAGCGAATGGCCGCCCAGCGAGAAGAAGTTGTCGGTGGGGCTGATCCGCTGGCGGCCGAGCACCTCGGCCCACACGCCGGCGATCAGGGTCTCGAACTCGCCCTGCGGCTCGTCCCCCGGCTCCTGTTCGCCGTCGGCCCACAGGGCCTCGTCCACGGCGGGCAGGGCCCGGTGGTCCACCTTGCCGTTCACGCTCAGCGGCATGGCGTCGAGCGTGACGAACGCCGAGGGGACCATGAACGACGGCAGCACGCCGCCGAGGTGCTCCTGGAGTTCCCGGGCGCGCGGGGCGCTCTCGCCCTCCGGGACGACGTAGCCGACCAGTTGGTCGCCGGCGGTCGCGGTGGCGTGCAGGACGACGGCGGCGGTCCTGACCTCCGGGTGCGCGGCGAGCGCCGCCTCGATCTCGCCGAGTTCCACCCGGTAGCCGCGGATCTTGATCTGCCGGTCGACCCGGCCCAGGTAGTCGATGGTGCCGTCGGGGCGCAGCCGCACCCGGTCGCCGGTGCGGTACATCCGGCGGCCGGTACCGGCCGGGTCGGCGACGAAGCGCTGAGCGGTCAGCGCGGGCCGGCCGACGTAGCCGATGGTCACGGAGGGCCCGGCCAGGTAGAGCTCGCCAGGTTCGCCGGCGGCCGCGGGGCGCAGCCCTTCGTCGAGCACGTGGGCGGTGAACCCGGGCAGCGCGCGGCCGATGTGCGGGCCCGCGCCGGTGATCCAGGCCGCGGTGGCGTCCACCGTGCACTCGGTGGGGCCGTACAGGTTGATCGCCTCGACCGTCCCGGCGTCGCGGGCTTCGCCCAGCTCGCGCCAGACCTCCGCCGGTACCGGCTCGCCGCCCATGAACAGCCGCAGGACGCGGCCGTCGGCGGTGGGGGCGAGGAGGGCCTCGCGCAGCACCTCCCAGTGCGAGGGCGTCAGGTCCAGGTCGTCGACGGCGTGCTCGTCCAGCAGGGCGCGCAGCACGGCCGGGTCGGTGCGCTCGTTCTCGCCGATCACCACGATGCTGTCGCCCCGGCAGATCCGGGCCCACTGCTGGACGGAGGCGTCGAAGGAGATGCTCGCGTTCCAGGCCACCGTGCGCGGCCGGTCGGCGTAGAAGCCCGCCGCTTCGAGGTCGGCGGCGAGCGCGGCCACGCCGCCCCGGGTGGCCTCCACGCCCTTCGGCGTTCCGGTCGAGCCGGAGGTGTAGATCACGTACGCCGGGTCCGCCGGGGAGGTCTCCGCCGCCGGCGCGTCCGGGGCCGCGGTCGGCGCGGCGAGGGCGTCGGCGAGGGTGATGACGTCGACGCCGGTGGGCCACGTCGGCCCGTTGCCGGGCTCCGCCAGGACGGTCCGCAGGTCGGCGCCGGCCACCATGTGGGCGAGGCGGTCCTGCGGGTAGGCGGGGTCCAGCGGCACGTAGGCGGCGCCGACGTGCCACACGGCGAGCAGGGCGACGACGAGGTCCGCGCCGCGGTGCATGCTGACGCCCACCCGGGCGCCGCGCCCGAGGCCGCGCTCGGCCAGCTGTGCGGCCAACCGGCGTACGTCGTGGTCGAGTTCGGCGAAGGTCAGGGTGCGGTCGGTCCCGCGTACGGCCAGCCGGTCCGGGGTGGACGCGACGGCCTGCCGGAACCGGGCGATCGGGTCGACCGTCACGGTCGGGGCCGCCGGGGCCAGGGGCTCCTCGGTGATGCTCACGCGGCACCGCCGTCGCCCGCCGCGGCCGGCACGGTGGGCCGGCACTCGTCGAGGTCGACCGGGTTGCCCATGGCGACGACGATCTTGCGGTCGCCCCGGAACGGGTCGCGGCCGTGGGCCGTGAGCACGTTGTCGACGAGCATGACGTCGCCGGGCTGCCAGGTCTGACGCACCGTCGCCTCGGCGTAGGCGGTGTTGATGGTGTCGAGCTCGTCCCGGGTCAGGGGCTTCCCGTCGGCCACTCCGGTTTCGAACGGCAGGCCGTCCGCGCCGAATTCGTCCACGAGCGTCTCACGGAGTTCCTCGTCCAATGACCAGGAATTCCAGAAGGCCATGTGATTGAACCAGACCTCCTCGTCGGTCGCCGGGTGCCGGATGATTCCGGGCCGCCGCTGCGCGGTCCTCAGATTCCCCTCGTCGTCCCAGTGGCAGGAGATCAGGTTCTCCGAGCAGTACTGCTCGACGTCCTCCCGGCGCTCGGTCGCGAATGCCTTCTCCCAGCTCACGGAGATGTGCTCGGAGTAACTCCGGTGCAGGGTCCAGCCGTTGGCGCGGATCCGCTCGACGAGCGGGGCGGGCAGTTTCCGCAGCACCTCCCGGCAGTCCGCGACCGGCGTCGCCCCGCCCTCCTCCGGGGCGATCAGGCAGGCGAACATCAGCAGCCCGGGGAACGTGAGGGTGTAGCTGTTCTCGTTGTGCATCCGGATCGACTGGGCCGGCGGCAGATCGGTGGACGAGTAGACGTCGTTGCCGAAGCTGCTGCGCGGCGTCGCCTTCTCCCGGTAGGGCGTCCGCTGCGGGACGAGGACGTCCCGCACGAGCGCGAAGTCCTCGACGGAGGCGACCGGAAGCCCGCGCAGGTACAGCGCGCCGTACCTTTGAAGCGCGGTGCGGATGTCGGGCAGGAGCGCGTTCAGCCACGCGCAGGCCTCGTCGGTGCCTTCGAATCGAGGGACGACGAGGGTGGCCGGCTTGCCCTTCTCAAGGGTCCAGTCCAGCTCTTGTGGCGCAGTTCTTGCAGAAGACATGACTCGATGCACCTTCCTCATGACGGAGCGCGACGGCGTGGTGCCGCGGTCGCCCCAGGGCAGTTGGATCGCGATCAGAACCTCTGAACCGAGAACACGGTCATCGACCCCGCGGGGTCGTCGTGCCGGGTCGCCGGGAAATGCGTGCGGCCCGAATCCGGGGCCGGCCACTGAAGGGTTCGGCAGGGCAGCGGCTTCCGCTGCCGGCGGCGAATGGGCAGCACAAGGGCCCGGCCTTCCGACGCCTGTTCACGCGTCGACGAGCCGCTATCGCCGGGCCGTCACACCATCGGCCGCACCTGCGGGCCACCGGTGCCACGTGTCCGACCGGAGAACGGCGGGATGCCGTCCGGCACTCCCGCACACCGATCCATCCCCCCCTCCCGAGTGCTCACATTCGGGTACGCGGAATTCGCGTCCCCGGCGTCGTTCCCCCGAGTTCGCCGAGGCGGGTGTACTGATACCCATCGCCTCCGCTTGACCGTGCGCGGCCAATCAGATCACATCAACGCGCCGTCATGGAAGAAGTTGTGGAGGCAAGTTCGCAGCTTTCATACGGCATTCACGTCACCGACGGTGACGAATCCACCACCGTTTCAGGAGATTCCGGTGCTGGGGGCGGCCGTCGCCCGTACGGCAACACCGGCAACACCGGCACCAGGCAGCGGCCGGCCGGATCCCCGGGCGGGCGCGCTCAGGCCCGGCCGAGCACGCGGTCGACGGTGATCTCGATGACCACCCGGTCCGGGTTGACCCGCGGCTCCCGGTAGCGCTCGGCGTAGCGGCGCTCCGCCTCGGCGACCTGCTCGGGCTCGTCGCGGACCACCGCCACCCCCTCCAGGGTCGACCAACGGGCCCGGTCCACCTGGCAGACCGCGACCCGCTGGCCCCCGGGCCCGGCCTCGGCGACGTTGCGGGCCTTGCGACTGGTGCGGCTGGTGATCACCCGGGCGGTGCCCGTCTCCGGCTGGTACGTCACACCCACCGGCACCACGTGCGGCGTGCCGTCCGGGCGGGTGGTGGTCAGCGTGGAGATGTGCCGCTCCCGCCAGAAGGCGAGGAAGGAGTCGTCGAGGTCGCGCGGGTCATGGGCCATGATCGCGATGGTACGGCCCCCGGGGAACGGCCGTTCCCCGGGGGCGTACGGGCGGGGCGTCAGTGCCCGCGCGCGATCCACTCCGGCAGGGCCGGGGCCTCGGCGCCGATGGTGGTCGGGTCGCCGTGACCGGTGCGCACCACGGTCTCGGCCGGGAGCGTCAGCAGCCGCTCGCGGATCGAGTCGACGATCGTCGGGAAGTGCGAGAACGACCGGCCGGTGGCTCCCGGCCCCCCGTGGAACAGGGTGTCGCCGGTGAAGACGGTGCCCAGCCCGGGCGCGTACAGGCAGACCGCGCCCGGCGCGTGCCCCGGGGTGTGCAGCACGGTCAGCTCGGTGCCGGCCACCTCGATCCGCTGCCCGTCGGCCAGTTCGCCGTCCGGCAGCCGCTCGGGGTGGGTGAGCTTCCACAGCGGAAGGTCGTCCGGGTGCAGCAGGATCGGCGCACCGGTGCGGTCGGCGAGCGCCGGGGCCGCGTCGATGTGGTCGTTGTGCGCGTGGGTGGAGACGATCGCCAGCAGCCGCCGCCCGCCGAGCGCGGCCTCGATGGCCCCGGCGTCGTGCGCGGCGTCGATCACCACCGCCTCCTCGTCGTTCCCGACGATCCAGACGTTGTTCTCCACCTCCCAGCTGCCGCCGTCGAGCTCGAAGGTCCCGGCGGTCACCAGCCGGTCGATGCGGGCCGAGGTCACAGGACCACCACCGAACGCAGGACGTCGCCCTGGTGCATGCGCTCGAAGGCCTGCTCCACGGCGTCGAGCCCGATGGTCTCGGTGACGAAGGCGCCGAGGTCCAGGCGGCCCTGGAGGTAGAGGTCGATCAGCATCGGGAAGTCCCGCGAGGGCAGGCAGTCGCCGTACCAGGAGGACTTCAGCGCGCCGCCGCGGCCGAAGACGTCGAGCAGCGGGAGCTCCAGCGTCATCTCCGGGGTCGGCACGCCGACCAGGACGACGGTGCCGGCCAGGTCCCGGGCGTAGAAGGCCTGCTTGTAGGTCTCCGGCCGGCCGACCGCCTCGACCACCACGTCCGCGCCGTTGCCGCCGGTCAGTTCGCGGATCGCCTCGACCGGGTCGGTGGTGCGGGAGTTGACGGTGTGGGTGGCGCCCAGCCCGCGGGCGGTCTCCAGCTTGCGGTCGTCGATGTCCACCGCGATGATCTTCGCCGCGCCCGCCAGCCGGGAGCCCATCACGGCCGCGCCGCCGACGCCGCCGCAGCCGATCACCGCGACCGAGTCGCCCCGGCCCACGTTGCCGGTGTTGATCGCGGCGCCGAGGCCCGCCATCACGCCGCAGCCCAGCAGGCCCGCGACGGCCGGGTCGGCCGCCGGGTCCACCTTGGTGCACTGGCCGGCCGCGACCAGGGTCTTCTCGGCGAACGCGCCGATGCCCAGGGCCGGGGACAGCTCGGTGCCGTCCAGCAGCGTCATCCGCTGCTTCGCGTTGTGGGTGTTGAAGCAGTACTGCGAGCGGCCCCGCTTGCACGCGCGGCACTGGCCGCAAACCGCACGCCAGTTGAGGACCACGAAGTCACCGGGCTCGACCTCGGTGACGCCCTCGCCGACCGACTCCACGATGCCCGCGGCCTCGTGGCCGAGCAGGAACGGGAACTCGTCGTTGATGCCGCCCTCCCGGTAGTGGAGGTCGGTGTGGCAGACGCCGCACGCCTGGATCCGGACCACCGCCTCGCCCGGGCCAGGGTCCGGCACCACGATCGTGGTCACCTCCACGGGCGCGCCCTTGGCGCGCGCGATGACTGCCTTGACCTGCTGGGGCATCCGATTCCACCTCCGTCTGCCGGTGCGGCTCTGCACCGGCGTGACCTGCGACAACACGACTGCAAGACGAACTGCCCACGAAGCGTATCGCCCGCCCGGCCGGTCTCCGGCGGAGCGTCCCGGGCGATCCGGTGTGACGTGGTGTGATACGGCTCACCGGACCTGCCGACGGCGTGTCCGACACCGCCGCGCCGGCCCACGGGCCCTCCCCGCGGCATGTGCCGCCCGGGTATCCGCCGAGCGCCCGGGGACCGCCCGGCGCAGCCCTGCCAACAGGGGCGCACGGGCGTAGCCGAGCGCCTGTCAGCACGCCCCGAAGTGCCCGGAAAGCACCGGCGTTGGCTGGAAGTGCCGCAGACGGGCGCCCCGCCACCCACGTACGGTCGTAGCTGAGACGGTCCACTCGACCACGCTCAGCACACCCGCCCCACCCGTCGGCGCGCGACCGCGCACCGACCGCGCCGGGTGCGCACCGACCGTGCACCCGCGCACATTTCGCGCCACACCCCGTAGGAGCCCGACCGAACCCCGGCCCGTGTCGAGCCGCCAGCCGGCCGCATCACCCGTCCCCCGCACGATCCCCGGATTCACCCCCCGTCGGGTCGCGTCCCGCGGCCCACCGCCCTGGAGTCTGGAGTACGGATGTCCACCGAGAACAGTGCGACCAGCGCCGGCACCGCCCCGCTCCCCCCGCTGCACTGCATGCGCCAACTCGAACCCGGCCCGCCCCGCCTCGCCGCGCTGCCCACCGGCACGCCGGTCTGGCTGGTCAGCCGGCACGCCGACGTGCGCCAGGTGCTGACCGACCCGCGACTGGGCCGCGCCCCGCTCTACGCGCCGGACGCCCCGCCGATCACGGTCACGCCGAACATCCTCGACGACCCGCAGAGCATGCTGAACATCGACGGCACCGACCACCAGCGGCTGCGCCGCACCGTGCAGCGGGCCTTCACCCCGCGCGCGATCGAACGCTGGCGGCCCTGGGTGGCCTCGGTGGTCGAGTCGCTGATCGACGAGCTGATCGACCACGGCTCCCCCGCCGACATCATCGCCGGCTACTCCCGCCCGCTGCCCGTCGCCGTGATCAGCCGGCTGATGGGCCTGGACAACCTGGACAGCAAGCGGCTCGCGCACTGGAGCGACCACGCGCTCTCCACCACCGCGCACAGCGCCGAGGCGATCGTCACCGCGATGACCGAGTTCGCCGCCTTCGGCGCCGAGGTGATCGCCGAACGCCGGGCCGCCCCCGGCGAGGACCTGGTCAGCGGGCTGCTCGCGGCCGCCGCCGAGGACGGCTCGATCACCGAGGGCCAGCTGGTCGTCCTGGTCATCGGCCTGGTCGTGGCCGGCCACGAGACCACCATGACCAGCCTCGGCAACGCCCTGGTCTACCTGCTCCAGGACGGCCGCGACGCCTGGCAGCGGCTCTCCTCCGACGAGGCCAGCGCCACCGCCGCGACCGAGCAGCTGCTGCGCGCCGTCCCGCTCGGCGACCGCCAGGAGCACATGCCCGGACTGATGCGCCGCACCGTCGAGGACGTCGAGATCGGCGGTGTGGTCATCCCGGCCGGCAGCGTGGTCGCCGCCGACGCGAACGCCGCCAACCACGACCCGGAGGCCTTCACCGGGGACCTGCGCACCGAGCTGTTCTCCCCGCTCGCCGCCCCCATGCTCACCTTCGGCGCCGGGCCGCACCACTGCCTGGGCGCCTGGCTGGCCCGGATGGAGCTGGAACTCGCCCTGCACCGGCTGGCCCGCCGGCTGCCCGCCCTGCGGCTGGCCGACCCGGTCGACCGGATCGACTGGCGGCGCGGCCTGCTCACCCGCAGCCCGAACTCCCTGCGGGTGGAGTGGTGACGGGCCGCGCGGACACCGAGCCGGTGGTCGTCCGGGTCGACCGCGACCGCTGCATCGGCTCCGGGATGTGCGCGCTCAGCGCCCCCGACTCGCTGGTCCTCGGCTCCGACGGGCTGGCCGCACCGCTGGCCGAGTACGCGGACGGCGGCGCGGAGCCGACGGACGGGCTGACCGAGGCGGTGGACTTCTGCCCGGTCGAGGCGCTCAGCCTCCACTCGGCGCGCGGCGGCTACCGGATCGCCCCCGCCGAGTGAACGCGCCCGGTGGTGGCCGCCGCGACGACCGCGACGGGCACCACCGGCGGTTCCGAGGGCCCGGGCGCCGGCGTCGGCCGTCGCACCCCGGCCGTCGCACCCCGGCCTGCTACCTCCGCCCGGAGACCGGGCCGCAGGCCAGCACGGCGCGCAGCTCGGCGGCCGGGTCGCCCTCGTGGTACGGGCGTTCGCTCGGCTCGATGTGGTCCAGGAACTCCTGGTAGCGCAGCGCGTAGGACAAGTGGTAAAGCGGCTCGGCGAGTTCGAGAGCCCGGCGCGGGTCCGAGCCGGGGGCGTGGCGCCGCCAGGCCTCCGCCCAGACCGCGGCGTGGTGCTGCCAGGCCTCCGGGCCGAGGTAGGCGCGGGGGCGCAGCCCGTCCAGGGCCGGATGGCCGAGGCAGGAGTCGGCGTAGTCGACGACCACCGTGCTCCCGCCGTCGGAACGCCAGTTGCCGGGGTGGAAGTCGCCGTGCAGCAGGGTCTCCGGCAGGCCGCAGGCGGCGAGTCGGTCCAGCAGCCCGGGCAGGTCGGCCGCGAAGCCGGCCAGGCGGTCCAGCTCCTCGGGGGTCAGGTCGGTCTCCTCCGCGAGCCGGTCCAGCAGGGCCGTCAGCTGGGCCGCCAGGGCGCGCGGGGTGCGGTCGCGCAGTGCGGCCAGGTCGTCCGGACGGCCGGCGAGCGCGGCCTGGGCGGCGACGAGCCGGGGGACGACGTCGGCGACGGTCCCGGCGGAGGGGTTCCAGCAGTCCTCACCGGGGACGTGGTCGAGCAGCAGCCGCCCACCGGAGGGGTCGGCGGCGAGGACGGTCGGGACGAGCGTGCGGTCGACGCCGCCGAGCAGCGCGACGACCTCGCCCTCGTGGGCGTTGAACGCCGGCGTCGTGGTCTTCAGCCAGGCGTCCACGCCGGTCACGGTGGGGAGGCGGAGGAGGCCGGAGAGGTTCCAGGTCCGGATCTGCCGGGCGGGCCCGGCCGCCGGGCGGCCGACGGCGGCGAGTTCCGCCTCCGCCCAGCCCAGCGCCGACCGCAGCCCTTCCGGCGTGGCCCAGGCGGCGCGGCGCTCGGCGGGGCCGAGCAGCGCGGCCGTCCCGGCTTCCGGGGGCCGGGGGTCGAGCGCCCTCGGCCGCTCGCTCGCCTCGGCGTGGTAGCGCACCCGCCCGCCGTGGCCCGGCTCCTCGCTCCGCCCGTCGACCAGCCGCGCCACCAGCACCGGCACCCCGGCCGACGCCGCCGCCCGCGCGACCACCTCGTCCACGGAGGACCACCAGCCGAGCTCCACCTCGAAGGGCCCCAGCTGCCCGAAGTACTCGTCGCCGTAGGTGAGATCGACCGTCACGGTCCGGTTGCTCGCTCGCTGCATCGGAGCAGCTTCGCCCACCGGGGCGGGCCCGTGCCAACGGTTTTCCGCCCGCACCGGCCGGGGCGGACGTTCGAGGAGCCCCGGGGCGAGGGCGAGCAGGTCCTGCTCCAGCCCCCGCCGTCCTGAGGCCCGGAACCGCTAGCCGATCGCCACGGCCGTGCCGGAGACCCGTACCCGGGTGTCCTCCGTCCGCAGCTCGACCCGCAGGACGCCCGGGCGGCCCAGGTCCTCGCCCTGGTGGAGCGTCAGCACGGCCGGGGCCGTCACCGCGCCGAGCTCCCGCAGGTACGCGCCGAAGGCGGCAGCGGCGGCGCCGGTGGCCGGGTCCTCGACCACGCCGCCGACCGGGAACGGGGCGCGGACGTGGAAGACCTCGGGGGCCTCCCGCCAGGCGAGCTGCAGGGTGACCAGGTCGCGGGCGCGCATGTACGCGGCGAGGCCGTCGAAGTCGTAGTCGAGCCGGGCCAGCCGCTCGCGGGTGGCGACCGGCAGGACGAGGTGCCGGGCGCCCGCGTAGGCGACGCGGGGCGGCAGGGCCGGGTCGAGGTCGTCGGCGGACCAGCCGAGCAGGGCGAGCGCCTGCGCCACGTCGGCCGCCGGCACCTCCTCGACCTTCGGCTCGACGCTGGTGAGGGTGGCGCGCAGCAGCCCGTCGGCCCCGCGCTCGACCTCGACCGGGACGTCCCCGGCCGCGGTCACGAAGACGTACCGTCCGGGGCCGGTGTGCTCGGCGAGGGCGACGGCGGAACCGACCGTCGCGTGCCCGCAGAACGGCACCTCGGCGAGCGGGCTGAAGTACCGCACCCGGTAGGTGCCTTCGGTCGGGCCGGCGGTCAGGAAGGCGGTCTCGGAGTACCCGACCTCGGCGGCGACGGCGAGCATCCGCTCGTCGGTCAGTCCGGTGGCGTCGAGCACCACGCCGGCCGGGTTGCCGCCCTCGGGGCGGGTGGCGAAGGCGGCGTAGCGGAGGATCTCGGGAGTGGCGTCGTCGATCATGACCGGACGAACGCGCCGGGTGCGCGGACTGTTCCCGCTCACCGCGGCGCTTCCCCGCGTCTCGGGTTCTCCTCCCACCGCGGCACCTCCGCTCACCGCAGCACCGCCTCCAGGAAGTCCGAGCCGAGCCGGGCGCTGCCCGCCAGGTCCAGCTCGTAGAGCATGTACCGCCCGCGCCGCCTGGTGGTGAGCAGCCCGGCCCTGCGCAGGACCGCCAGGTGCCGGGACACCTCGGGCGCGCTGAGCTGCCAGGCCGAGGCCAGTTCGCCGGTGGTGTGCGGGCCGCGGGCCATGGTGCGGGCGAGGCGCAGCCGCACGGGGTGGGCGAGCGCCTCCAGGCGCTGCTGGACGAGGGCGAGCGAGACGGGCTCGGGCAGGCCCGCCTCGGCGACGGGGTACTGGAGGACGGGCCGCCAGCCGCGCGCGTGCACCACCAGGAGGTGCGGGCGGCCGAAGGCGGTGGGGATGAAGGTGACGCCCCCGGCGTCGGTGCCGCTGGTGGTGTTGTCCTGGAGCTTGTCGATGACGATCCGGCGCCGGCCGTCCCCGCCCTGGTCGAGGGAGACGGAGGGCGAGACGTCGGCGAGCGCCTCGGCGAGGCCGCGGCGGGCGAGCAGGTCGGCCTTGCGCCGGGCATCGGCGGCGAGGTCGGGCAGGACGCGCTGCCAGGCGTCGGCGAAGAACGCGGACCGGCAGTCCTCCAGCAACCGCCGCACCAGGCCCCGGACGGCCGGCGGGTCGGCGAGCAGCCGGTCGGCGAAGGCGGCCTGCCGGGGGCCGCGGGCGAGGGCGAGTTCCCGGGCCCGCTCGTTGGCCTCCGGGTCGGTGAGCGGGGAGCCCATCCGCCGGGTGAGCCGGGAGGAGCCGCAGGTGGTGATGAGGGCGGCGGCGACGTACAGCTCGTCGTCGATCCGGTCGACGGCGTCGAGCTCCTCGGCGAGGGTGGCGCCGGGCAGGCCGGGCACGAGGAAGTCGGCGCGCGAGGAGCGCCAGAGGAAGTCGGCCTCCAGCAGCCGCTCGGACAGCTCGGGCGGGATCACGGTGGCGGTGCAGCCGGCCCAGCCCTGCAGCGCGGGGTGGTGCGCGGGCTCGGCGAGCACGTGCAGCATGGCGTTCAGCTCGCCGAGCGGGGAGGGCGTGAAGAGCAGCCGCTCGTCGGGCAGGCCCGTGATGTCGATGGTCAAACTCACACCGGGGATCCTGCCACCCGCCGTCGACCGGGCTCCCGCGGATTGACGGGAAGCGTCAATCCGCGTGCCCCGCGGTCCGGCCCGGGCGGACGGTACCGGCCATGAGCCTGATCCGGGAGAAGTCCGTCCACGACCACGCCGCCGACCGCCGCGGCGGGCCGCCCGCCCTGCCGGCCGGCCCGGGCCGCCGGAGCCCGTCCGCGCTGCCGGGCCTGCTGACCGCGGCCGGCGGGCCCCGGTACGCCGTCGCGCTGGCGGTGGACGCGGTGGGCGGCGGCCTGCTGCGGCCGTTCCTGCTGCTGTACGGCGTCGGCATGCTGCACCTGGGCGCGGGTGCGGCCGGGCTGGCGCTCTCGGCCGGGATGCTGGCGGGCCTGCTGGTGGTGCCGCTGACCGGCCGGTGGATCGACCGCGGCGCCCGGACGCTGCCCGCCGCCGCCACCCTGCTGCTGCGGGCGGCGGGCGCGCTGACGCTGCTGCTCGCGGACGGCCTGCCGGGGTTCACGGCGGCGGCGGTGCTGTTCGGGGTGGGCAGCCAGTCCTGGCCGACCACTCACGCGGCGGTGGTGAGCACCCTGACCGAGGGCCGGCTGCGGGACGCCGCGCTGGCCGCCGGGAGGTCGCTGCGCAACGCCGGGATGGGTGCGGGCGCGCTGCTGGCCACGCTGGCGGTGAGCGGCGGGGCGGGCGCGATCCGGCTGCTGGCCGGGGTGACGGGCGCGGCCTGCCTGGGCGCGGCCGTCCTGGTGGGCTCGCTGCGGGTGCGGGCTCCGCGCCTGGACCGGCCGGCCGACGTGCCGGAGCGGGCGGAGCCGCTGCGCCGGATCACCCTGCTGGGCGTCGCCAACCTGCCGTACGCGTTCTGCTTCGACGTGCTGGAGGTGGCGCTGCCCGCGCTGCTGGTGCTGCGGCTGCACGCCTCGCCGGCCTGGTCCTCGGGCATCTTCGTCGGCAACACGGTGCTGGTGATCGCCCTGCAGCTGGCGCTGGTGCTGCGGCTGGCGGACCGTCCGCGGCACGTCGTGCTCGCCGCCTCGGGGTCGGTGCTGGCGGTGTCGTACCTGGGCTTCTGGGCGGTCGGTTCGCTGGGCGGCGTGCCGGGGTCGGTGGGCATCGCGGCGGTCTCGGTGCTGTACACGCTGGGCGAGATCCTCTACACCGGCTCGGGCACGGCGCTGGTGGCGTCCGTCGCCCCGCCGCACCTGCTGGGGCGGGCGCTGGCGCGCTGGGAGCTGTCGGCGGGGGTGGGCCGGGCGGCGGCCCCGGCCGTGCTGACGGCGCTGCTGGCGGGCGGTTCCGGGGAGCTGTGGGTGCCGCTGGCCGCGGCCACCGCGCTGGGGGCGCTGGCGGTGCTGCGGCTGGGTCCGGCCCACTGACCGGAGGGGGCGCCGGAGGAGGACCGGAGGAGCGCCGGAGGAGCGCCGCGCCGACGGGCCGGCGCGGCGGCAACGCCCCGGTGGGATGATCGGCTGCATGGCCCTGACCCCGCACCAGCAGCACCTCCGCGACCGGATCATGGCCGCCGGGGTGACCGCGCCGCCGGAGCCGTGGCGGCCGGTCGGCCGGGGGCTGATCGCGGTCGGCGGGCTGCTCGGCATCGGCTTCGCCGTCCACCCGGAGAGCGGGCACGACCTGGTGCTGACGGTCTCGCACGGCGGCCACGGCCTGTTCGACGCGGTGACCGGCCTCAAGCTGGCCCGCGACCACGAGCCCGCCGAGGACCCGGACGGCCTGGACCTCTCCTGCCCCGGCCTCGGCCAGGTCGCGGACGTGCGCATCCCGGTGGCGGGGACGTGGGGCGGCGGGCTGCACACGGCCGCCGAGGGCGGCTGGCACATCGAGGTGGCCGCCCCGGAGTGGCCGCACCACCGGGTGCTGCTCGCCAGCGGCCGCGGGCCGTGGCAGGGCGAGCACGGCGAGAGCTGGTGGCTGGTCCTCGACTCCGACCGGTCCACCTTCCGCGCGGCCGGATTCTCCCCGACCGGCCGGACCCTCGCGGTGGCCACCAGCAGCGACCTCACGCTCTGGAGCCGCCAGTAGGTGTTCCGGCTCCGGATGCGGACGGGCCGCGGACCGCCGATGCTGACGGCGAGGCGTGCCCGGCCCGAGGAAGGACACCGAACGTGAGCGAACGCAGTCAGCGGACCATCGAGCGGTGCGCGTTGCGCGAAGCGCCCGCCGAGCGGAGCGGGGTGGGCGCATGAGTGCACTCGACTTCGAGATCGTCGACACCCCCGACAGCTCGCTCAACAAGACCTCCGTCCTGGTCACCGGCCCGGACGACGCCCTGCTGGTGGACGCCGGGTTCACCCGTTCGGACGGGCGCCGCCTGGTGGAACGGATCGGGGCGAGCGGCAAGCGGTTGACCACCGTCTTCGTCAGCCACGGCGACCCGGACTTCTACTTCGGCGCCCAGGAGGTCCAGGACGCCTTCCCGCAGGCCCGCTTCCTGGCCACCGCCTCCACCGTCGAGCACATCCAGGAGACGTACGAGGCCAAGCTGCGCGCCTGGGCGCACCTGGGCCCGGAGCTGCCCACCCGGCTGGTGCGGCCCGAGGTGCTGCACGGGGACGAGCTGGTCTTCGAGGGCCACCGCTTCGAGCTGCGCGGCGCCGACTTCCACCTGCCGGACCGGCACTACCTCTGGCAGCACCACCACCGCGCCGTGCTGGGCGGGGTGCTGCTCTTCGAGGGCCTGCACGTGTGGACGGCGGACACCCCGACCTCCGCCCAACGGGCCGCCTGGATCGACCTGCTGGACGGCATCGAGGCGCTCCACCCGACCTGGGTGGCGGCCGGCCACCGGGTCGCCGGCGCGCCCACCGACCTGAACGCCGTCGACCACACCCGGGCCTACCTGCGCGCCTTCGAGACGGAGATCGGCCGGGCCCCGGACGCGGCCTCCGCCAAGGAGTCGCTGGAGCGGCGCTTCCCGAAGCTGGGGCTGCGGATCGCGGTGGACATCGGCACCAAGGTCGCCATGGGCGAGATGGCCTGGGGGTGAGCGGACGATGATCGAGATCCCCCGGGACGTCTCCTCCTTCGCCGAGTCGTCCGCCCCCGCCGACGTGGTGCGCCGCCAGTACCTGGCGTCCGCCCGGGGTGACCTGGCCGCGCTGCGCGCCACCCTGGCCGACGACGTGGAGTGGACCGAGATGGCCGGCTTCCCGCTGGCCGGCACCTACCGCACCCCGAAGGGCGTCACCACCCATGTGATGGAGCGGCTGGCCGCCGAGTGGGACGACTGGACGGCCCACGACGACACCTACGTGGTGGACGGCGAGACGGTGGTGGTGCTGGGCCGCTACACGGCGGTCCACAAGACCACCGGAAAACCGCTCGCGGTCCGGATCGCCCACCGCTTCACCGTGCGCGGCGGCCGGATCGTGCGCTTCGAGCAGTTCACCGACACCGCACTGGTCAGGGAGGCGATGACCGGCTGAGGCCCGCCCGGGGGGGTCACATTCACTCGTACGGGCGAGCGCGGCGCGGCGCGCCAGGCGCGGTCTCGACAGACCACCCGCACGGCGGCAGGCTGACCCCGATCACGGCCGGAGAACGAGGAGTCGAGCATGGCGGGCACGGACACCGGGACCACCGGAGCGGACGGCGGGCGGCAGCGCCCGGTCGTCATCGTCGGGGCGTCCCTGGGCGGCGCGAAGGCGGCCGAGGCGCTGCGCGAGGCCGGGTACCGGGGCGGCATCGTCCTGATCGGCGACGAGCACGAGCGCCCGTACGAGCGGCCGCCGCTGTCCAAGGGCTACCTGCTGGGGAAGACGCCCCGGGAGAAGATCTACGTCCACCCGCCGCAGTGGTACGCGGAGCACGACGTCACGCTGCGCCTGGGCACGGCGGTGGCCTCGATCGACCCGGCCGGGCACACCGTGACGCTCGCCGACGACGGCCGGGTGGAGTACTCCAAGCTGCTGCTGACCACCGGCTCGGTGCCGCGCCGGCTGCCGGTGCCCGGCGCGGACCAGGACGGGGTGCTCTACCTGCGCCGGGTCGAGGACAGCGACCGGATCAAGGCGGCGCTGCGGCCGGGGGCCCGGATCGCGGTGATCGGCGCGGGCTGGATCGGGCTGGAGGTGGCGGCCGCGGCCCGGGAGGCGGGCGCCGAGGTGACGGTGCTGGAGGCGCTCGAACTGCCGCTGCTGCGGGTGCTCGGCCGGGAGGTCGCCCAGGTCTTCGCCGACCTGCACCGGGAGCACGGCGTGGACCTGCGCTTCGGCGTCAAGGTGGCCGAACTGACCGGCGAGGGCGGCACGGTGAACGGCGTGCGGCTCGCGGACGGCACGACGGTGGCCGCCGACGCGGTGGTGGTCGGCATCGGCATCTCCCCCGCCACCGGCCTCGCCGAGGCGGCCGGGCTGGAGATCGACAACGGCGTCAGGACCGACCGGCACCTGCGCACCTCCGACCCGGACGTCTACGCGGCCGGCGACGTCGCCAACGCGTACCACCCGCTGTTCGAGCGGCACATCCGGGTCGAGCACTGGGCCAACGCCCTCAACCAGCCGCAGACCGCCGCCCGCGCCCTGCTCGGGCAGGAGGACGCCGTCTACGACCGCGTTCCCTACTTCTTCACGGACCAGTACGACCTCGGCGCCGAGTACGTCGGCTACGTCGAGCCGGACGGCTACGACCGGGTGGTGTTCCGCGGGGACCCGGCCACCCGCGAGTTCATCGCGTTCTGGATGTCCGGCGGCCGGGTGCTCGCGGGGATGAACGTCAACGTCTGGGACGTCACCGACCCGATCCGCGAACTGGTGCGCTCGGGGCGGGTGGTGGACACCAAGGCGCTGGCCGACCCGAACGTGCCGCTCGGGGACGTGTGACCGATTGGCCGGCGATCACCCCACCGGGACGCCGGGGTTGACCAGGCCCCGGCCCCCGGTGACGGTGTTGCCCGCGCCGATCGTGACCTTGCACGTCGCCGCGTCGTAGTCGGTCACGTCGATCGCGTACCGGTTCGGGCCGGTGGCGCCGGTGAGGTCGGAGCGGTTGCCCCGGAAGACGGTGCCGCAGCCCCAGCCCGGCCGGAGGCTGTGGGTCTGGTAGCCGTCGTCGGTGGTGCGCCGGCCGGTGTTGTTCTCGATGACGTAGTCGTTGCCCTTCACGTCGACCCAGGAGTCGTCGGAGTTGCGCCCGGTGAGGCCGTCGCCGTCGAAGGTGTTGCCGGAGACCAGGCCGCCGGTGGTGCCCTCCTTGAGGTCGACGTTCTCGCCGCCGATGTTCGGGCCGAAGGTGTTACCGGTGATCCGCACGTGGTCGCTGCGGTCGGTCAGGGTGTTGGCGGTGCCGACGTAGACGCCCTCGCCCATGCCGTCCCGGCCGAGGCCGGTGTCGTGGATTCGCGAGTTGCGCAGCGTGCCGTAGGCGCTGGAGTTGCGGAAGTGCACGCCCTCCATGGTGGTGTGGTGGACCGTCACGTCGTCGAGGACCACGTGGTCCGCGGAGTCGGCCATGATGCCCTTCTGGGCGCCGGTGACGGTCAGCCCCTGGACGGTCCAGTAGCTCGCGCCGTCGAGGTGGAGGCCGTAGCCGCCGCCGGTGGGGGTGGTGAGGACGGCCTTCGCCGAGCCGGTGAGGGTGATCGGGGCGGCGGCGGTGCCGGGGGCGGTGGCCTTGAAGTTGCCGGTGTAGGTGCCGTCGGCGAGCTGGATGGTCCGGCCGGGCACGGCGGCGGCGAGCGCGCTCTGGAGCTGCTTGGCGGTGCCGACCTTGACGACGGCCGCGACGGCCGCGGGGGCGGCCGGGTGGGCGGCCACGGCAGCGGGGGCGGCGCAGCCGAGGGTGAGGGCGGTGAGCGCGGCGAGGACGGCGGGGCGCTTGGTCACGGACGGTGCTCCTTGCGGTGGTCGGGGCCGGGCGGGGCGGCGGGCGGCCCGGTGGTGACAGGAACATGTCGTCGCTCAGCGTGGACTGGACCATTCCGGGACGTCAAGAGCGCCCCGGCAGCGTGATACTGGAGCCCTGGGGAGTCTCGGACAGGGAGGCGGCGGTGGGCGGAACGGCCGGGTTCGCCGTGGTGGTGTTCGGTGCGCTGGGCGGCGTGGTCGCCTACCTCGCCGGGGTGGTCGGCCTGCGCGAACTGCGGCGGCTGCGCCGGGTCGGCGTTCCGGTGCGGGCGCTGGTGCGCGAACGCGCCCCGGCACCGGAGGACCGCACGCTGCCGCCGCGACCGCTGCTCCAGTTCGAGACCGAGGACGGCCGGGTGGTCGAGGTCTTCTCGCCCGTCCCCTCCACCGCCCGCCACCCGCTGCCGGACGGCGGCTTCGTCCCGGTCCGCTACGACCCGGCGGACCCGCGGCAGGTGCTGGTGGACGGGCGGGAGCGGGCCGGGCTGGAGTACGGGTTCCTCGCGCTCGGGGTGCTGGTGGTGCTCGGCTCGATCACCCTCGGCGCCGCGGTGCTCTGAACGGTCCGAACGGGGCCGCGCACACGGGCGGGCGGCCCCACACGGGCGGGCGGGCCGCGCAGGGCTCCGCGGGCAGCCCGCCCGGCGTGCTCAGACGGTGGCGGCGGTGGTCGCCGCCACGGTGGCCGCGATGGAGACGGCGGCCATGGTGAGCTGCACGGCCCGGATCGCCTCGCGGACGGACTCGGCCGCCCCGTCACCGGCGGCGATCTCGGCGAAGCGCGGCTCGACCTGCTTGCGGGGCAGCTCGGGGAAGGCCAGCCGGTGCAGCCGGGAGCCGTGCAGCAGGGCCACCAGGGCGGCGGTGCGCAGGTCCGGTTCGGCGCCGTTCAGCACGACCGCGGCCAGCCGCCCGCGCAGCTCCCGCTCCACGCCGCCGTCCGCCTCCGGGTAGCGGCGGACCGGGAAGAGTCCCAGCGCCCGGCGCCGCTCCTCGACCACCAGGCCGCGCTCGCACAGCCGCCCGACCGTGTCGGCGACCGCCGTGGACCGGTCCTTGGTCAGCCAGTCGCCCGCCTTGGCCCTGCCGGAGCGGCGGCCGGCGGCCCACGCGTCGAGCCTGGCCAGCCGGCCGTCCACCAGGGGCTCCCCGGTCGGGGTCCGGTCGGTGACGGTGAGCCGGCCGTCCTCGATCGTGACCCGCCCGGCCAGCACCAGCTCGGCCAGGATGCCGCCCGCGGCCGCCCAGGCGGCGGTGGGGGCGTCCTTCGCCACGCCGGACTCGTCGTCCAGCGACAGCAGCATCAGCTCCTCGGCGAGGGTGACGTGCATCGGGTGTCCCTTCCTCTCTTCTCCGTGTCGCGGTTCACCGACCCGCCGGCGGCTCAGCCGCGCAGGGCTTCGACCAGACGCCGGGCCCGGGTGTCCTCCTCCAGCAACGCCCGGACCAGCCGATCGGTGCCCTGACCTGCGATCTCGGTCAGGTAGGCCTCGACCGCGCGCGGGTCGGCGGGCAGCGTCACCCCACCGGAGTCGAGCGCGGCGTGCGCCCGGGCGTAGTCGAGGCCGAGCCCGGCGAGCAGCTCGCCGGCGCCGTCCTCCGCCGCCAACCCCGGCTCGTGGCGGGCCACTTCGTGCACGGCCAGCAGCGCGAGCAGGACGTGCTCGGTGCCGGGCGTCCGGCGGCCGAGGCGCTCGGCCTGGGCGTCGGCCTCCGGCCGGATCCAGGCCGCCGGGCCGGACGGGCCCGGCTGCAGCAGGCGCTTCCAGCGCGGGGCCCGGTGGCCGCGGCGGGCCAGCAGCGCCTCCCGGGTGGGGTGGAGCAGCGGGTCGAGGTCACCGCCCTGGCGCACGGCACCGTCGAGGCGGTCCAGGACGGCCTGCGGCGCGACGCCGGCCGCGCGCAGCAGCTCGGCGGCGCGGGTCCGGTCGCCGGGCCCGGCGCCGTTCGCGCCGTTCCCGTCGGCGAGCAGGGCGTTCCCGTCGGCGAGCAGGGCGCGCAGCAGGTGTGCGGCCGTGCAGGCGGGTTCGCCGTCCCGGCGGGCGTGCTCCGTCGCCACGGCGAGTGCCCGGGCGGCCGCCCCGCTCAGCGGCCGGCCGTCCGCCCCGACGGCGCCGGGCGCCTCCCGGTCGGGCACGGTGGCGGGCACAGTGGCGGGCCCGTCGTCGGCCGCCCAGCGCCCCTCCCGCTCCCGGACCAGGGCGCGCAGGGTGTCAGCCCCCGCCCCGGCCGCGGCGAGGGCCGCACCGGCGGGGCCCGTCTCCCCGGCCACGGCGACCAGGAGGTGCTCCGTCCCCAGCGGCCCGTCCCCCGGCCCGCCGAGCGCGTGCCAGTCCGGCTCCAGCATGGTCGTGTCCATCGGCCCCTCCCACGACTGCGGCTTTGCTCGAACTATATTCCCGCTTTTCCTTCTCTTGGGAATTTTCCGCACGTCAAGAACGCGTCAGGACGGCACCTGCGCAAGAACGCGGAAGACCGGGCGCCCCGGCGTTGTTGCCACCTGGTGCCATCGTGAGAACCACGCCCGCGAGAGGGGTGAGCACCATGGCCGACACGCTCCCCGGGCCGGGCCCGGCCCCCGAGGCACAGGCCCCGCTGGACGCCTACTCCCTGATCGTCACCACCGTGGCCGCCACCCTGACCCCGCGGGTCGCCGCGCTGCAGGTCCCCCGGCGCGGCCGGGGCGGCTGGTTCAGCACGGCGCTGGGCTCCGCCGTGGTCTTCACCGAGGACGGGTTCCTGCTCACCAACGCCCATGTCGTCGGCCACGCCGACGCCGGGACGCTCGCCTTCGCGGACGGCACCACCGCCCCGTTCCACACCATCGGCGCCGACCCGCTCTCCGACCTCGCCGTGCTGCGCGCCGACGGGCCGACCCCGAAGCCGGTGGCACTCGGCGAGGCGACCGGCCTGCGGGTCGGACAGCTGGTCGTCGCCGTCGGCAACCCGCTGGGGCTGGCCGGGACGGTCACGGCGGGCGTGGTCAGCGCGCTCGGCCGCTCGATCCCGGCCCGCTCCGGCAGCACCGCGCGGGTGATCGACAACGTGATCCAGACCGACGCCGCACTCAACCCGGGCAACTCCGGCGGCGCGCTGGCCACCGCGAACGGCGAGGTCGTCGGCATCACCACGGCGGTGGCCGGGAACGGGCTCGGCCTGGCCGTCCCGATCGACGCCACCAGCCGCCGGATCGTCGCCGCCCTGCTCGCCGACGGCCGGATCCGCCGCGCCTACCTCGGCCTCGCCGGAGTGCCCGCGCCCCTGTCGCCCGCCCTGCGCCACCGCACCGGGCAGCCCACCGGCCTGCGGATCGTCGAGGTGGTGCCCGGCGCGCCCGCCGACCGCGCCGGGCTGCACGAGGGCGACCTGCTGCTCACCGCCGCCGACGAGCCGATGGGCAGCGCCCAGGCCCTCCAGCGCCTGATGCTGGCCGACGCCATCGGCCGCCCGCTGCCGCTGACCGTCCTGCGCGGCGAGGCCCTGGTCGACGTGCTCGCCGTCCCGACGGAGCTGCCCGTCGACGACTGACCGCGGCCCCGGACCCGGGCGGGAGCGGGGGCCGCGGCGACGGTGGGCACTACACGCGGGCCGCACGCCGCATCACCCAGAGCGCCGGCCCGCCCTCCGGCAGCCGGACCTCCTCCAGCACCTCGAAGCCGAAGTGTCCGTAGACCGCCAGGTTCTCCTCCGTGGAGGACTCCAGGTAGACGGGCAGCCCGTCCGCGTCGGCCTTGGCCAGTCCGGAGCGCAGCAGGGCGCCGCCCTGCCCCCGGCCCCGGGCGACCGGGTCGGCGCCGATGACCGCCAGGTACCAGTAGGGCTCCTGCGGCAGGTTGGCGGCGGCCGCCCCGACGGAGCGCCGGAACGGTTCGGCCCGGTCGCCGAGGAGCCCCGCCAGCTCCCGGAGCGTCTCCTCGTCCGGGAGCACCTTGTCCTGCGCCTGCGGCGGCATCCAGAACGCGGCCGCGTCCGAGGTCCGCTCGCACACGCCGTGCCGGCCGAACTGCCGGGTGAACAGCGTGGTGAACTAGCCGCCCAGCCCCGCCTGCCGGGTGGCCCGGTCGGGGAAGAACCAGCACATCACCGGGTCGTCGGCGAAGGCCAGGGCCAGTAGTCGGCTGACGGCCGAAGCGTCGTCGGGGGTCGCCGGCCGCGGCACGTTGGTCATCTGCATACGGACATCGTGCGCGCCCTTATCCCCGTCGTGGCGGCGAGGGTCGGTGGCACGGAAATCCGTTGGCACGGAAATCCGTTGGCGCCCGTGCGACCGGTGTGGTTACGCTGACGCCGTTCCGTACCGATCGACCCGGGCCACCGCCCGACCGGAGAGGGTGTCTTGATGTCCCGCCTCGCGCCGAGTGCGCCTCGCCGCGCCGGCTGACGACCACCGCCCGACGAACCGTCGAGGCCACTCGGCCCGCTCTTGCTGCCATCGCAGAAACCCCTCAGCAAGGAGCACCCCGGGTGTCCAGCACCTCCAGCACGCCCCCCGTTCTGAAGACCTCCACCTTCGCCTGCACCTGGTGCGGTCTGACCGTCTCCACCCGTGCCGCCGACGGCACGCGGCGCAACCACTGCCCGTCCTGCCTGCATTCACGGCACGTCCTCGACCACGTCGAGGGCGGTCCCAGCGAGTGCCTGGGCCGGATGTCGCCGATCGCCATCGCCGTGCTGCGCACCGGGGACTGGACGGTCGTCCACCGGTGCGTGCGCTGCGACGAGCTGACGTCCACGCCCGTCCGCACGGACGACAACCAGCTCGTCCTGATGCGGATGGCCGTCCGGCCGCTCGCCCAACCGCCGTTCCCGCTCGAAGCGTTCGGCACCCTCTGAACCGCGCGGAGAAGAGGGAGCAGCGAACCGTGCCACGACACAAGAACACCGGCGGCCGGGGCCGGCGGGAACGCCGCCCGCAGCGGTACAAGGACGTCCTGCACGGACGGGGCGGCCACCGGGCGCACGCCTTCCGCTGCGTGGACTGCCGGTTGGACGTCCCGGTGGACGCCCCCGGCAGCGCCCACCGCAACCACTGCCCGAACTGCCTGGCCAGCCGTCATGTCGACGGCCGGACACCGGGTGACCGGGCGGCCGACTGCGGCGGCCGGATGACCGCGCTGAGCCTGTCGGTCCGCGCCGACGGCGAGTGGATGATCATCCACCAGTGCCTGTCCTGCGGCGAGTTGAGCGCCAATCGGATCGCCGGGGACGACAACGCCCTGACCCTGGTCCGGCTCGCCCTCAGGCCCCTGCGGGACACCACCCTGGCCCACCGCACCCTGCTCACCCTGTAGGCGCGCGCCCCGCGACGGTCCGTCCGAACGGGCGGACCGTCGCGGGCGGCGCCTCAGCGCGGGCCGTCGAGGCGCGGCGGGAACGCCCCTACGGTGCGGCGCGGAAGGGCGGCGGACAGCGCCGCCAGCAGCGCGGCGGCGGTGAACAGCGCGTAGTGCCCGGCCTCCGGCCCGGGGCCCGCCCAGCCGAGTTCGCCGTGGCGGTGTTCGGAGAAGGCGTTGTGGCAGAGCCAGGCGGCCAGGCCGATCAGCGGTGCGTCCACCGGCCGGGAACGACGGCCGACCAGGGCGCACAGCGCCAGGTGGGCGAGGTACGGCAGCGGGCCGGCGCGCAGTTCACCGACGGCACCGAGGGCGAGCGCCAGAGCGCCGCCGGCGAGCAGCGCGACGGCGCCGGAGGTGCCGTCCGGGAACCGGTCGAGCACCGGGCGGCAGCGCCGCCCGCCGGGCCGGGCCGAGTACATCCGCACCGCGGACTACCGCTGCATCGAGGCGAGTTCGCGCTCGGTGGCGACCGGCAGGTGCCATCGGGTGCGCCGGTGCAGGGCCTCCGGGTCGTGCAGCAGCTCGGGCACCGGGACGGTCAGCACCGGACAGCCCGCCCGCCGGGCGCAGTGGCCGGGCACCGATCGCCGCAGCCGGCGGTGCAGCGGGCCGCCGCTGCGCCCGAGGACCAGCAGGTCGTCCGGGCGGTCGGCGATGTGCAGCAGGGCCGGTCCGGTCTCGCCGCGGACCACGACCGGGCTCAGCGGCACGCCGGGGTCGGCGCCGCCGAAGGCCTCGTCGAGGGCGTCCCGCAGCCGCCGTTCGGCGGCCTCCCGGACGGCGGCGAGCAGCGGCGGGCAGGGCGAGCGCCGGTAGCCGTGTTCGCCGCCGGGCGGCTCCCAGGCGAGCACCGGCACCAGGACGGCGCCGCGGTCGCGGGCCTCGGCGACGCCGCGGTGCAGGGCGGCCAGGCTTCCCAGCGACCCGCTGACCCCGACCACCACCCTGGGGGCGGCCTTCGAACTCCCGTTGCCGTGCATGATCCGTCCTCGTGTGGTCGTGTTCGCCGTCGTCCTCCACCCAACCGCCGCGACGGGGCTGACCTGCTCTCCTTGACGGCTTCCTGACGTTCCGGCCGGTGTTCCCAACGCGCTCCATACGCGGCCCGCCGGGTGTCCGGACCGTCCGGATCGTCCGGGCCTCACCCGTTCGGCGTACTCAACAGGCGAGGGTCACCGCCGGATGGGTGGATGGAGACGGCCCGCCGGGATGCGGCATGCCCGACGGGCGGTTCTGTCGAACGTTCTAGGGAGCACGGGCTTGTACTACAGCAGCGGCAACTACGAGGCGTTCGCCCGGCCGAGGAAGCCCGAGGGGGCCGAGCGCAAGCGGGCGTGGTTCGTGGGGTCGGGGCTCGCGGCGCTGGCCGGGGCGGCCTTCCTGGTCCGGGACGGGCAGGTGCCCGGCGAGCGGATCACGATCCTGGAGCGGCTCAAGCTGGCCGGCGGCGCGCTGGACGGGATCGAGGTGCCCGAGAAGGGCTTCGTGGTCCGCGGCGGGCGCGAGCTGGAGGACCACATGGAGTGCCTGTGGGACCTCTTCCGCTCGGTGCCCTCGCTGGAGATCGAGGGCGCGTCCGTGCTGGACGAGTTCTACTGGCTCAACAAGGACGACCCGAACTTCTCCCTCCAGCGGGTCACCGAGCGCCGCGGCCAGGACGCCCGCACCGACGGCCTGTTCGCACTCGACGACAAGGCCCAGAAGGACCTGGTCCGGGTCTTCCTCGCGACCCGCGAGGAGCTGGAGGGCAAGCGGATCGACGAGGTCTTCTCGCGGCACTTCCTGGACAGCGACTTCTGGCTGTACTGGCGGACCATGTTCGCCTTCGAGGAGTGGCACGGCGCCCTGGAGATGAAGCTCTACCTGCACCGCTTCATCCACCACATCGGCGGCCTGCCGGACCTGTCCGCGCTGAAGTTCACCAAGTACAACCAGTACGAGTCGATGGTCCTGCCGCTGACCCACTGGCTGATGGACCAGGGCGTCCGGTTCCGGTACGAGGTCGAGGTCACCGACATCGACTCCGACGTCTCCCCCGCCACCCGGGACGCCCCCGGCCGCAAGCAGGCCACCCGGATCCGCTGGCGGGAGGCCGGCCGGGAGGGCGGGGTGGACCTCGGCCCGGACGACCTGGTGTTCACCACCATCGGCTCGCTCACCGAGAACTCCGACGACGGCGACCAGCACACCCCGGCCCGGCTGGACGAGGGCCCGGCCCCGGCCTGGGACCTGTGGCGCCGGATCGCCGCCAAGGACCCGGCCTTCGGCCGCCCCGAGGTGTTCTGCGGCAACATCGCCGAGAGCAAGTGGGAGTCGGCGACCGTCACCACCCTGGACCCGCGCATCCCGCACTACATCCAGAAGGTCGCCAAGCGCGACCCGTTCAGCGGCGGCGTGGTCACCGGCGGCATCGTGACCGCCCGGGACTCCTCCTGGCTGCTGAGCTGGACGGTCAACCGCCAGCCGCACTTCAAGCAGCAGCCCGCCGACCGGATCGTGGTCTGGGTCTACTCGCTGTTCGTCGACCGCCCGGGCGACTTCGTGCGCAAGCCCATGCAGGCGTGCACCGGCGAGGAGATCACCCAGGAGTGGCTGTACCACCTGGGCGTGCCGGTCGGCGAGATCCCCGACCTGGCCGCGAACGCCGCCCGCTGCGTGCCGGTGATGATGCCGTACGTGACGTCGTTCTTCCTGCCCCGGCACGCGGGCGACCGGCCGGACGTGGTGCCCGAGGGCGCCGTCAACTTCGCCTTCATCGGCCAGTTCGCGGAGACCACCCGGGACTGCGTCTTCACCACCGAGTACTCGGTGCGCACCGGCATGGAGGCCGTCTACCGGCTGCTCGACGTCGAGCGCGGCGTGCCCGAGGTGTTCAACTCCACCTACGACGTGCGCAAGCTGCTCGCCGCCACCACCCGGCTCCGCGACGGCGCCGAACTCGACCTGCCCGGGCCGGAGTTCCTGCGCAAGCGGCTGCTGCGGCGGCTGGAGGCCACCGAGATCGGCGAGCTGATGCAGGAGTTCGGCCTGATCGAGGACGAGCGGAGGTAGCCGACGAGCGGGGGGGGTAGCCGACGAGCGGGGGTGGCCGCGGGCGGGGAGCACCGCCCGCGGCCAGTGGCAGTGGCAGTGACAGTGGCACAAGACATGGATGGTGCTATCGTCAGTAGCACTATGTTGCTGAAGCTGGACATCGGGGACACCCGACCGCTGCACGAACAGGTCGCCGGCGCGATCAGACGGGCCGTCGCCGAGGGCGAGTGCGCCCCCGGGGACAAGCTGCCCCCGGCGCGGGAGCTCTCCCGGGCGCTGGGGGTGAACACCAACACCGTCCTGCGCGGGCTGCGGACGCTGCGCGACGAGGGGGTGCTGGAGTTCCGCCGGGGCCGCGGCATCACGATCGCGACCGGCGCCGACACCCGCTCCGAACTGGTGGACCGCGTACGGCAGTTGGTCGAGGACGCGGCCCGGTTCGGCTACAGCAGGAACGATCTCGTGGACATGATCAGGGGGATGTCGTGACGGACGACGGCACAACGAAGGAAGCGACCACGGCGGAACGACCGGCGGCTCGCGGTGCCCTCTGGGCCGCGGCGGCCTGGTCCGTCGGCGTGCTGGCACTGCTGGTCGCCCTGCCGCTGGTGGCGCGCCACCGGCTGCCGGACCCGCTGGCCACCCACTGGGGCGGGCGGGAGCCGAACGGCTCGATGTCGCTGACGGCGGCCGCGCTGTTCCCGGCCGCGTTCTGGGCGGTCCTGGTGCTCACCTCGGTGGCCGTGCGGCGGTACTGGGCCGACCGGTCGCCCGGGGCGGCGGCGGCCACGCTGGCGGCCGGCGGGGTGCTGCTGACGGGGGCGCAGACCTCGATCGTGCACGCCAACCTCGACCGCGCCCGCTGGCAGGACGCCGCACCGATGGGCGTCGAGGTGGTCCTGATCCTGCTGGCCACCGGCCTCGCCGGGCTGCTGGCCCTGCTGGCCGGCCGCCGCTTCGGCGGCCGGCCCGAGCGGCTCCCGGCGGCCGGGGCGGATCCGCTGGAGATGCCCGCGGGCGAGCGGTTCGTCTGGCTCTCCCGGGCCGCCAACCCGTGGCTGCAGCTGGCCGCCGCGGTGTTCGCGCTGGTGACGGTGGCGGGAGTGCTGGCCGCCGCGAGCGGGGTCGCCGAGCTGGACTGGGCGCTGGTGGTGCCGTTCGCCGTCGTCTCCCTCGCGTGCCTCGCCTGCTCCTCGGTGCGGGCGCGGGTGACCGCCGGCGGCCTGACCGTCGGATTCGGCCCGTTCGGCCGGCCCGTGCGCCACTGGTCCCCCGCCGAGCTCGAATCCGCCCGCGCCGAGCAGCGCACCGCCGCGCAGGCGGGCGGCTGGGGCTACCGGATGAACCGGCTCGGCACCACCGTGATGCTGCGCGGGGGCGTCTGCCTGGTGGTCCGCACCCGTCAGGGCACGGACTTCGCGGTCAGCGTCGACGACGCCGAGCGCGGGGCCGCCCTGCTCAACGCGCTGATCGCGCGCACCGGGCAGCCGGCCGGCTGAACCGTCCCGGCGGAGGCGAAGGGGCGGTTCGGCCACCACGGCCGGACCGCCCCACCGCTTCCACTGCTCGCACGGCTCGCACCGCTCGCACCGCTTCCGCCGCCGTCAGGACTCCCCCGCGCGCAGTTCGGTGGCGATCTGCCGCCGTCCCGCGACCAGCGTCTCCAGCACCACCCCGAGGCAGGCCACGAGCGCCAGTCCCGCCGTGGGCAGCAGCACCGGCAGCACCGCCGGGCCCATGCCGTCGCCGGCCTCGGCGCCGATCAGGGTGGAGAGGTCGAAGGCCGGCCCGAGCAGGACGGCCGCCACCGCCGCGACCACCGCACCGCCGACGGCCGCCGCCAGCGTCCGCGGCAGTGCCTCGGCGACGATCAGCGCCAGCCCCTGACGGGGTCGCAGGCCCATGGTGCGCAGCCGGGCGAGCACCGCCGTCCGGTCGGGCGCGGCGCGCAGCAGCGTCAGCAGGACCGCGAGGACGGCGAATCCGGCACTGGCGGGCGCCGCGTACCAGAACAGCCGCCCGGCGGCCTGCTGCAGCGGGTCGGCGGCGAGCTGCGCGGCGTACTCGCGGCTGCTGCCCACCGCGTAGGCGGGCGGCAGCCCGTGGTCGCCCTTGCCGTCCGCCGCGGCGTTCTCCGAGATGAGCTTGGCGAGGCCGGTCGGCTCGACCAGGCCGCGTTCCAGGAGGAGCGATCTGATCCGCCCGGGGTCGAGGCCGTCGCCCACGGCCAGCCACCCGGTCCACCGGCCGAGCTCCGGCAGGCGTTCCACCGCCGGACCGCTGGGCACCACGACGAAGGGCAGGGCCGGCTCCGGCAGCGCCGGCGTCGCGGTGACGATCCCGGCGACGGTGGTGCGCAGCTCGCTCGCGGTGGACAGGTGCACCGTCGGCGCGCCGGCGCCCAGCCGCGCGGCCAGGTCGCTGCTGAACAGCGCGGGCACCGGGGTGTGCGGGCCGCCGGGGGTGCCGGCGAGCTTCGCCGGGTCGAACCCGCCGGCCCCGAGGGTGCGGGCGATCTCGGCGTACGCGGTCGGCTCGGCGACCACCAGGGTCACCTTGGTGTAGTTGTTCGCGTCGGCGCCGACGAACAGCGCCCGGGGGTCCACCCGGACCGCCGTCGCGCCCCGGGTCTGCGGAAGGTCGCCCGCGGCCTTGAGGAACGGTTCCGGCAGGGTCGCGTAGCCCGGGACGGAGACGGCGACGTCGCCGCCGGTCGCGAGGCGCGCGGCGCTCAGCCTGCCGCGGTCCACCGCGTCGAGCAGGGTGGCGCCGAAGCCGGTCGCGGTGACGGCGATCAGCAGGGCGAGCAGCGGCAGCGCGGAGGGCCGGCGCCGGCCGGAGTGGTCGCGGGAGGCCCGGGAGAGGCCGAGGAAGCCGATCAGGCCGCGGCCCCGGCGGGCCAGGGCGGCCAGTCGGCCGATCACCACGGGCTCGATCCGTGCCAGCAGCAGCCCGCCGGCGACGGCGAGCAGCAGCGGCGCGGCCACCAGCAGCGGATCCGCTCCCCGGCCGGGGTGGCCGACGCCGCGCCGGCGGACCTCGGCCACCGCCACCGCGGTGACGGCCAACAGCGCGACTTCGCCGATCAGCCGGCGCCACGGCCCGGTCCGCCGGGGGTGCGTCCGGAGCAGGGCGGCGCGCACCGGGAAGGCGAGCAGGGCGAACAGGGTGGCGACCAGGCCGGCCGCCACCGCGAAGCCCCACCGGGGTGTGGGCAGCAGCACCAGGGCGAGCACCGCTCCGAGTACCGCGGCGGGCAGGACCGTCACCGCGCTCTCGCCGAGCAGCCGCAGCAGCACCCCGCCGCGCGAGCAGCCACGGGCCCGGAGCAGCCGCAGTTCGGCGGCGCGCCGGTCGGTGCCGAGCGCGGCGGCCAGGCAGAGCACCACGGCGGCGACGCCCGCGACGCCGGCCGGGCCGACCGCGCCCAGCGCCATCGCCGCCCGGTAGCGCTCGGCCGCCCAGGTGAGGACCACGGGCAGCGTCGAGACGACCCGCAGGTCGGCGCGCCCGGTCGCGGTGACCAGGGCGTCGGCCTCCGGCCCGGCCAGCAGGGGCGCGACGGCGGCGCGGGTCCGTTCCAGCCGGTCGGCGCGCAGCGGGGCGGGGTCGACGGAGACCCGCCAGAAGTTCTGGACGGACGGGCTCCAGGCGGTCAGCGCGCCCACGCTGCCGTCGTCGACGAAGCCGGTGACCTCCTGCCAGTTGCCGTGCTCCGCGTCGAGCCCCAGGCAGGGGCGGTTCGGGCAGCCGATGCCGACCCAGAACGGGTCCGACGGGTCGTTCTGCCGGTAGATGCCGGTCACCACGGTGGTCCGTCGGCTGTCGGGGCCGCTGCTGCCGTTGTCGAGGACGTCTCCGACCTTGATGCCGATCGCCTCGGCGGCCTCCCGGCTCACCACCGTCGGCACCGGGGCGCCGGCCGCGGCGGGGCCGGGCCAGCCGCCCTCGGTCAGGGTGACCCGGTCGGCGAGGCCCTGCAGCCGGATCAGCAGGATCCTGGGCGGGATGTCCTGGCTCACCCGGTGGTAGCCCGGGTTGTACACCGGGTTGGTCTCGGTCCTGGTGCCGTGCGCCAGGCGGTCCGGTGCCAGCGCCACCGTCGCGCCGACGCGCGCCACGATGTCCCGGTCGACGGCGTCGAGGGCGGCGGCGGTGTCGGTCGGGCGGGCCTTGGAGGCGAAGTGCAGGCTGGTCGCGTGGATGCCCTTCTGGCGCACGAAGTCCCGCAGCGCCGCGTCCGCGTTCCGGTCCGTGACGCGGGGGACGGCCACGGCCAGCAGGACGGTGACGAAGGCGAGGGCGGCCGTCAGCAGGGCCGCCGAGGGGCTGGCGCGCAGCCGGGTGCGGACCCAGCGGGCCGGACGGAGGGCGGTCCCGGCGGGGTCGGCCTTGGTGGTCACGGTTCCTCCACGAGGCGCAGCGGGACGGCGGCCGCCGATCGGCCGGGGTGGACACGGCGCACGGCGGCGCACGGGTCACCGGTGCGCGGGGCTCCGGCGACCGGACAGCGGACGATGCTGTCAGATCCGATCGCCGATCGGAAGGGAATCGCACGAATCAATTCCCGCTCGGTCGGTGAGGATTGGGCTGGTGGCAGCCGCCTTCCCGGTTCTCCGCGGGGGAGTTGAACCGGTGGAGCCGTCACGGCCGTGGTGGATGGTGACCCGAGGTTCTCCGGACGGTCATTGAGGGCGTAAACCGCTCAAATCGGTGGTGCTTCGAACGCCGATGCGGGTACACAAGGTGACGGTCGCTCAGGTGTGTGGCGGCGCCCGTCCGACGCCGCCCCACCCCGTCCCCCGCGACCGGAGGAACAGCGGGCCGAGGAGCCCGTGGAAAGGCAAGGAGGCGTCCGTGACGCACGACTCGCGCACGCAGAACTCCCCCGGTGTCCGGCGGAGCATCCAGGACGTTCGAACCATCGCGATCCTTCGCCTCGGCGTCGGCCTGATCGGCGTCCTGCTGCCGCCGGCCCTGCCGTTCGGCAACTGGCTGGCCGCCGAGGTGACGGGGCGCGGCACCGACGACTTCTGGCCGGGCTCGATGAGCGCCGCCTACTACACCGACACCCGGAACCTCTTCGTCGGCGGACTGTGCGCCCTCGGGGTGTTCCTGATCTGCTACCGCTTCGACCGCCGGGACGACCGCTGGAGCACGGCCGCCGGGTTCTTCGCGGTCGGGGTCGCGCTGTGCCCGACGGCCCCGGCGGGCGCCTCCGGCCTCCAGCGCACGGTCGGAGTGTTCCACCTCGTCTTCGCCGGCCTGCTGTTCGTCATGCTGGCGATGTTCTGCCTCCACTCCTTCCGCAATCCCCGCTCCACCCAGCCGGCCCGGGTGAGCACGGCCTACCTGGTGGCCGGGGTGGTGATCCTGGTCGCCCTGGCGCTCTCCGTCCTGGCCGGGGTGACGGGCCTCGGCTCGGGCTGGTCGGTACGGCCGCTGTACCTGTGCGAGTGGCTGGCGACGTGGGCCTTCGGCATCGCGTGGACAGGCGCCGCACTCGAACTGGCGGCGCACGGCCGGGGCGACGCCGGGTCCGCCGCCGTCCCCCGTCAGCCGGGCGCCGCCGCGCTCGACCCGGAGCACCCGGAGGCGCGGGCCTGAGACACCCGGAGGCGCGGGCCCGAAGCGCCCGGAGGCACGGGCCTGAGGGCCCGTCATTCCGCCGCACCGGTCGACCGTTACCATGCGCACCATGGGCCGCCACCTCGGCGGTCGCTGACGGACGCCCAGCAGCGGGAGAACGAGCATGGCGAACGAGATCCGGGCGGAGCGCGGTCCGCACGAGGATTACCCATCGGTGGACCTGCGGATGGACGTTCCGCACTCCGCCCGGGTCTACGACTACCTCATCGGCGGCAAGACCAACTTCGAGGCGGACCGGGTCGCGGCGCACGCCTCGGTGCAGGCCTGGCCGTCGCTGCCGATCTCGATGCGCACCACCCGCGACTTCATGCAGCGCTCGGTGCGCCGACTCGCCGAGCAGTACGGCGTGCGGCAGTTCCTGGACGTCGGCACCGGCATCCCGACCTCGCCGAACCTGCACGAGATCGCCCAGGCGATCGCCCCCGAGGCCCGGGTCGGGTACGTGGACAACGACCCGATCGTGCTGACCCACGCGCGGGCCCTGATGGACAGCACGCCCGAGGGCCGCACCTGTTACGTGGACGCCGACTTCCGCGACCCGGAGTCGATCGTCAACAACCCCCGGCTGCGCGAGGTGCTCGACTTCTCGCAGCCGGTGGCGCTGTCGCTGATCGCGATCGTCCACTTCGTGCTGGACGAGGACGACCCGCAGGGCATCGTGCGCCGCTTCATGGACGCCCTGGCCCCCGGCAGCTTCCTCGCCCTGACGGTCTTCACGGGTGACACCGACCCGGTGGGCGTGGGTGGCGTCGGCCGCGAGTACAACGCGCGCGGCATCCCGCTCCAGATCCGCGACAAGGCCGAGGCCGAGGCGTTCTTCGAGGGCTACGAGCTGCTCGACCCGGGCGTCACGCTGGTGCACAACTGGCGGCCGGACGCCGACGCCCCGCCCGTCCGCGACCGGGACATCGCGATGTACGCGGGCGTGGCGGTCAAGCGCTGAGCCCCGGCTCCTCGTGATCGAGTGCCGAATCGTTTCTGCGATGGGCCCGGCCGACCGGCCGGGCCCGTTCCAGCAGGACCGTTGAAGGCAAGCCCGTTAGAGCAGGCCCGTTCCAGCAGGACCGTTCAAGCGGATACGGAGACCAGGCCCGCCTCGTAGGCCAGGATGACCAGCTGCACCCGGTCCCGGGCGTCGAGCTTGGCCAGCAGCCGTGTCATGTAGGTCTTGACGGTCGCGATGCTGAGCACCAGTTCGGCGGCGATCTCGGTGTTGGACAGACCCCGGCCGACCAGGGTGAGGATCTCCCGCTCGCGCCCGGTGATCGCCGCCAGCCGCTCGGCCGCCACCGCAGCGGCGGCGGGGGCGTGCCCACCGCCCCCGGGCCACTGCGGGCGGCCGGCGATGAACGCCCCGATCAGCCGCCGGGTGACGCCCGGCGCGATCAGCGCGTCCCCGGCGGCGACCACCCGCACCGCCCCGAGGATGTCGTCCAGCGCCATGTCCTTGACCAGGAAGCCGGACGCCCCCGCGTGCAGCGCCGCGTACACGTGCTCGTCCTCGTCGAAGGTGGTGAGCACCACCACCCGGGTCGGCCCGCCGTCGGCGGTCACCAGCCGGGTGGCCTCGATGCCGTCCATGCCTGGCATCCGGATGTCCATCACCACGACGTCCGGCCGCAGTTCGGCGGCCAGCCGGACGGCCTCCGCCCCGGTGCCCGCCTCACCCACCACCTCGACGTCGTCCGTCTCCGCGATCACCATCTCCAGCGCGGCGCGCACCAACGGCTGGTCGTCCACCAGCACCACCCGGATCACGCGCCCGCCCCCTCGACCGGGACCGGCCCGGGAACCGACACCGATACCGGCACCGGCAGCCGGGCGGCCACCCGGAAGCCGCCGCCGGGCAGCGGCCCGGCCTCGAACTCCCCGCGCAGCAGGACGGCCCGCTCCCGCAGCCCGGCCAGCCCGAACCCGGCCCCGGGCGCCCGGCCCCGGCCCCGCCCCCGGTCGGTGACCTCGACGGACAGCTCCCCCGCCGTGCGGTGGTCCACCGCCACCACGCAGGCGTCCACGTCCGCGTGCCGCACCACGTTGGTGACGGATTCCTGGACGATCCGGAAGGCCGCCAGGTCGACCTCCGGCGGCAGCGGCCCCGGCTCGCCGTGCCGCCGGACCTCCACCCGCACCCCCGCCGCCGTGGTCGCCCCGGCCAGCCGGTCGAGGTCGGCCAGGCCCTGCGACAGCGTCGCCGAGGCCTCGCCGTCGGCCCGCCGCAGCGCGACCAGCATCCGGCGCAGCGCGGCCAGGGTCTCCCGCCCGGCGGCCTCGATCTCGCCCAGCGCCTGCGCGGCCCGCTCCGGCCGACGGTCGATCACCCGGCGGGCCGCACCGGCCTGGAGGGCGACGATGCCGAGGCTGTGCGCGACGGTGTCGTGCATCTCGCGGGCGATCCGCAGCCGTTCGGCGGTGACCGCCTCCTCGGCCGCCCGGGCGCTGAGCGCCTCGGCGTGCTCCCGGTTCTGCCGCACCGAACGGCCGACCAGCCAGGCGACCAGCGCGAGCAGCGCGGCGCCGTCGGCCGAGCCGATGTGGGTGCCGGTGAAGATGCCCACCGTGCTGCCGCGCACCAGGCCGATGTGCAGCACCAGGAAGACCATGACCAGCGCGAACGCGGCCCGGGAGCTGCGCCGGGGCCGGTCGGCGGTGATCAGGCAGAGCGCGGTGTCCACGGCCAGCAGCGCACCGGGCGGCACCTGGGCGCCGCCGGCCCAGCCGTCGGTCTCGGTGAACGCGGCGACCAGCAGCAGGGCGACCGAGAGCACCGGCAGCCGCCGCACCAGCGCCGCGCCCGTGAAGGCGAGCACCGTGTCGGCCAGGGTGAACGCCCAGCCGCCGTGCGCGGCGGCGCCGGGGTGCTGCGCGGCGGCGCCGCCGAGCCGTACGGCGGGGTAGCCGGCGGCCGCGCACCAGGCGAGACCGACCCAGACCTCGGACGGGACGCGCCGGAACAGCGGCGGGGAGGGGGTCGTGGACATGGTTCGAGATCGTAGCGACGGCCGCCGCCCGCCGTCATCCAGCCCTGGTTGTACGACCGCGGGTGACCTGCGGTGTCGACGCCGGTCCGATGCGCCCGGCCGGTTCCCCCGGGCACCGTGGACCCCATGATCGAAGTTACCGAACTGACGAAGCGCTACGGCCGCGGCCGGCACGTCCGCACCGCCGTCGACCGCCTCTCCTTCACCGTCCGGCCGGGCCTGGTCACCGGCTTCCTCGGGCCCAACGGCGCGGGCAAGTCCACCACGCTGCGGATGATCCTGGGCCTCAGCACCCCCACCGCGGGCACCGCCACCGTGGCCGGCGTGCCCTTCGCCGACCGGCCGCGCGGACTGCGGCACGCCGGTGCGCTGCTCGACGCGGGCGACGCGCACGGCGGGCGCACCGGCCGGGCCCACCTGCGGGCGCTGGCCCGCGCCAACGCGATCCCGGCCGCGCGGGTCGATCAGGTGCTGGAGGAGGTCGGGCTCGCCGCGGCGGCCGGGCGCCGGATCGGCGGCTACTCGCTGGGGATGCGCCAGCGCCTGGGCATCGCCGGCGCGCTGCTCGGCGACCCGCCGGTGCTGCTGTTCGACGAGCCGCTGAACGGGCTCGACCCGGAGGGCGTGCTCTGGGTCCGCGGGCTGTTCCGGCGGCTCGCGGACGAGGGCCGCACGGTCTTCGTCTCCAGCCACATGATGGCCGAGATGGAGCACACCGCCGACCACCTGGTGGTGATCGGACGCGGGCGGCTGCTCGCCGACGAGAGCCTCACCGGGTTCGCCGCCCGGGCCGGCCGGGCCGCCGTCACCGTCCGGTCCGCCGAACCCGACCGGCTGGCGGCCGTGTTGACGGCGGCGGGCGCGGCCGTGCGGCCCGGCCCGGACGGCACCCTCGCGGTGAGCGGCCTGGACGCCACCCGGATCGGTGAACTCGCCCTGGAACAGCGCCTGTTGCTGCACGCCCTGACCACCCGGGGCGCCTCCCTGGAGGAGGCGTTCATGGACCTGACCGCCGACAGCGTCGAATACCTCGCCGGAGAGCCCCGATGAACACCCTGCCCACCCGCACCGCCGCCCTGCCCACCCGCACCGCCATCGAGCCCACCGGCGCCGCCACCGAGCCGCGCGCCCGCTTCGGCGACCTGCTGGCCGCCGAGTGGATCAAGTTCTGGTCACTGCGCTCGATCCCCTGGGTGCTCGGCCTCGGCGCCCTGGCGAGCATCGCCGCCAACCTCAAGTCCGCGGTGTACACCCGCGACCACTGGACGCCGGGCGAGGGCGATCCGGCGGTCATGGCGCAGACCGCGCTGAACGACGCCTTCAACGTCGTCTCCGCCGACATCCTGATGCTGGTCGCGGGCGGCCTCGGTGCGATCGTCATCGCGGGCGAGTACGCGACCGGGCTGATCCGCACCACCCTGGCGGCCGTGCCCGACCGCCGGGCGGTGATCCTCGCCAAGGCCTGCGTGCTGGCCGCCGTGCTGTTCGGCTACGGGGTGCTCACCGTCGGCGTCTCCTTCGGCGGGAGCCAGGCGATCCTGGCCGGGACCGGCATCGGACATTCCGTCACCGACCCGGCCGCGCTGCGGTACGTCGCGGCGGCGGTGCTGTTCGGCCCGGTCTGCGCCCTGGTCGGGCTCGGCCTCGGCACTCTGATCCGGCACAGCGCGGGTGCCGTGGTGGGGACCGTCGTGGTGCTGTTCTTCCTCCCCTCGCTGGTCACCGAGCGCTACCGCTGGAGCGCCGACCTGCTGCACGCCCTGCCGATGCCCGCTTGGCAGCGGCTGGCCCGGACCACCCTGGCGGGAATGCGCCCGTCCGAGTACCCGGCCACCGTCACGGGCGCCTGGGTCACCTTCGCGGTGTGGTCGCTGGCCTCGGTGGCGGTCGCCGCGGCCGCGGTCCGCCGCCGGGACCACTGACGGCCGGGAGGGCGCCCGGAGCGGAAGGCCCGCAGCGGATGGGCCCGCAGTGGAGAGCCCCGCACCGGATGGGCCCGCAGTGGAGGGCCCCGCACCGGAAGGCCCCGAGCGGAGGCGCTCAGAACGCCGCGATGCTCCCCGGCGCCCGCTCGGCCCGGCTGAGCGCCCGCAGCACCGCCGCCCGGCCGTGCCGCCGGGCGGCCAGCCGGGTCAGCAGGACGACGACGGACTCGAAGGCCTCCGGCGGGAGTTCGGGGCCCGGCACTCCGACGCTGACCGCCAGGTCGTCGCCGTGGACGGCCAGTTCCATCGTCCGGGTGGCCAGCAGGTCGTCCAGGGTGAGCGACCACGGGCCCCAGAACGGCAGCCGGACCGGCCGGGTGCCGTCCGCCGCCGCGAGCGTGCCCGCGAGCTCCGGCAGCACGGCGGCCAGCCGGCGGTGCAGCGCGGCCGGACCGTCGGCCGCGAAGGCCTCGCTGCCCTGCCGGATCCGCACGTTGGCGTCCGCGTCGAGCGCGGCGCCGACCCAGGCCGAGCGGGCGTAGTGCTCCAGCAGGCCGACCACCGGCTCGGCCGGCACGGCGGCGGCCAGCAGCTCCGGCAGGCAGAGGACCTGGTAGGCCAGGTGCCCGGCCAGCCCGCCGACGCTCCACCGCGCCAGCGCGCTCGGCCGCTGCCAGGCCCGGGCCACCTCCGGGCGGCGCAGGAGTTCCTCGGCCGTACCGGCGGCGGCCAGGAAGTCCCTCCGGGCGCCCGTCACGGCCCGTTCCCCACCCGCGGCCCGGCGGCCCGGAAGCCGCCCCGGCCCGAGGCCATGTCGGCGACCGCCACCAGCAGCGCCGTCAGCACCAGGCCGGCCGCCACCGTCACGCCCAGCTGGAAGGCCAGCGCCCAGTCCGGGCGGGGGCCGGCCGCGTGGGCGAAGAACACCGAGCCGACGACGGCGATGCCCACCGCCGAGCCGACCCGCTGCGCGGTCTGCATCACCCCGCCCGCGCTGCCCGCCCGGGCCACCGGCACCTGCTGGAGGGTCAGCGTCTGGTTCGGGGCGATCACCAGCCCGCTGCCCACCCCGGCGACCAGCAGCGGCAGCGCCGTCGTCCAGCCCACCCGGGGCCCCGACCACAGCTGCACCGCCAGCGCCGAGGCCAGCAGCCCGGCCAGCACCAGCACCAGTCCGGCCACCACCAGCCGCCGCCCCAGCCGGCTCACCAGGCGCCCGCCCACCGCCGCGGACACCCCCGAGCCGACCGCGAACGGCGTGATCGCCAGGCCCGCCGTCAGCGCCGAGTAGTGCAGGCCCGCCTGGAGGTAGAGCGTGAAGATGAAGAAGATCGCGGTGAACCCGGCGAAGTACACCAGCGACAGCAGCGTGCCCGCCGCGTACGGCCGCACCGCGAACAGCGCCATGCTCACCAGCGGTTCGCGCCGCCGCCCGTAGTGCAGTTCCCAGCCGACGAAGGCCGCGAGCAGCACCGCCGCCAGCGGCAGCAGCAGCCAGCGGGCCGAGCCGTGCCACTGCTGCGCCTGGACGAACGGCAGCAGCAGCGCGACCGTCCCGGCGCCGAGCAGCAGCACACCGACGGGGTCGAAGTCCCGGTGCCCGGCCCGCTGGTCGGCGGGCGGGGGCGCCGGGAGCAGCCGGCGGGCGATCGGCAGCACGGCGACGCCGATCGGCAGGTTGACCAGGAACACCCAGCGCCAGCCGTCCTGCGGGCCGACCAGGTGGATCAGCAGCCCGCCGAGCAGCGGCCCCACCGCGGTGGACAGTCCGATGGTGGCGCCGAGCGCGCCGAAGGCCCGGCCGCGCTCGGCGCCCTGGAACAGCACCTGGATGAAGCCGGACACCTGCGGCACCAGCACCCCGCCGGCCGCGCCCTGGAACAGCCGGGCCAGCACCAGCCACTCCTGGCTCTGCGCCGCCCCTGCGAGCGCGCTGGCCACCGTGAACAGTGCCAGCCCGGCGAGGAAGACGGCCCGTCGGCTGCGCGCGTCGCCGAGCCGCCCGGCGGGCACCAGAACCAGGCCGAAGGCCAGCGCGTAGCCGCTGAGCACCCACTGCAGACCGCTGTCGGACATGTGCAGCCCGGCCCGTACCGTCGGCAGGGCGACGTTGACGATGCTGACGTCCAGCAGGGTCATGAAGCCGGCGACCAGGCAGACGGCGAGCGCCCGCCAGCGCCGGGTGGCGGCCCGGGCGCCCACGGCGGTGGCGCCGGGCCGGGGCGGGTGCACGCTGCTGCGCGGGGGGTCGGCGTTCATGGGGAGCCTCTTCCCGGGGCCGGGGCGTCCGGGTCGGTGGATGATCGCCGGTCGGCTTCGTTCGGCCCGTCGTCGGTCGGCTTCGGTCGGCCTCGGTCGGCTTCGTTCGGCCCATCGTCGCCCGGGCCTCCCGGGGCCGCCACCCGGGCCACCGCCCGGGCCTGCACTCGGGGCTGCACTCGGACCTGCGCTCGGGGCGCCGCCCGAGTCGCCGCCCGTCCTCACCCGAACGGCCGAACCGGATCGCGACCGCCGCCCTCACCCCGGAGGCTGACGGCATGACCGTCGCCACCGAGACCCCGCCCTCCGCCCCTCCGGTGCTGGACGTCCGGCAGCGGAACGTCGTCTTCGCCACCATCGTGCTCGGCATGCTGCTGGCCGCCCTCGACCAGACCATCGTCGGCACCGCCCTGCCCACCATCGTCGCGGACCTCGGCGGGGCCGCGCACATGTCCTGGGTGGTGACGTCCTACCTGCTGGCCGAGACGGTGGCCACCGTGCTGGCCGGCAAGTTCGGCGACCTGTACGGGCGCAAGCTGCTGTTCCAGGCCTCGGCGATCGTCTTCGTCGGCGGCTCGTTCCTGTGCGGCCTGGCCACCGACATGACCCTGCTGATCGCCTGGCGCGCCGTGCAGGGCTTCGGCGCGGGCGGCCTGATGGTCACCTCCATGGCGCTGATCGCGGACGTCATCCCGCTGCGCGAGCGCGGCAAGTACCAGGGCGCGATCGGTGCGGTGTTCGGCGTGGCCACGGTGATCGGGCCGCTGCTGGGCGGGCTGTTCACCGACCACCTGTCCTGGCGCTGGGCGTTCTACGTCAACGTGCCGATCGCGGTCGTGGTGGTGGCCCTGGCCGCCCGGACCATCCCCTCGGTCCGCTCGGCGACCCGCCCGGTCGTCGACTACCTGGGCATCGTGCTGGTCGCGGTCGGCGCCGGCGCGCTGATCCTGGCGACCAGTTGGGGCGGCAACCAGTACGCCTGGAGCTCCGGGGTGATCATCGGCCTGTTCGTCGGCGGCGCGCTGGCGCTCGGCCTGTTCTGCTGGGTGGAGACCCGGGCCGTCGAACCGATGCTGCCGATGCGGCTGTTCCGCAACCCGGTGTTCACGGTCTGCTCGGTGCTCAGCTTCATCGTCGGCTTCGCCATGCTCGGCGCGCTGACCTTCCTGCCGACCTTCCTCCAGTACGTGGACGGCGACTCGGCGACCGTCTCCGGCGTGCGGACGCTGCCGATGGTGATCGGTCTGCTGATCGCCTCGATCGCCAGCGGCAACGCGGTCAGCAAGACCGGGAAGTACCGGGTGTTCCCGATCGTCGGCACGGCGGTGATGGCGCTCGGCCTCTACCTGCTGTCCCGGCTGGAGCCCGACACCGGATCCGCGCTGGCCTCGCTCTACATGTTCGTGCTCGGCGTCGGCATCGGGCTGAGCATGCAGGTGCTCACCATCGCCGTGCAGAACACCGTCGACTACGCCGACCTCGGCACCGCCACCTCCGGGGTGACCTTCTTCCGCACCATCGGCAGCTCCTTCGGCACCGCGGTGTTCGGCACCATCTACGCCAACAGCCTGCAGACCGAACTCGCCGACGGGATCGCCACCGCCGCCCGGCTGACCGGCGCCGACCCGGCCGTGCTCAGCCAGGCCGCGCAGAGCCCCCAGGGCCTGCACCAGCTGCCCGCCGACCAGGCCGCGCCGATCGTCCAGGCCTACTCCGACGCCCTGCACACCGTGTACCTGTGGACCATCCCGGTGGCCGTCATCGGCTTCGTGGTGTCCCTCTTCCTCAAACAGGTGCAGCTGCGCGACACCGCCCGGGCGGGCTCCACCGACATGGGCGAGGCCTTCGCCCAGCCGACCACCGCCGACTCCGACCCGCACCTGGAGTACTCGGTCTGCCGGATCGTGCGCGGGGTGGACCTCGACGCCGTCCGGACGATCGTCGCCGGCGCCGGCGCCCGGGTGGACCTGGCCGGGGCCTGGGCGCTGATGGAGGTGGCCGGCCACACCAGGGCCGTCGGCCACGCCTCGCTCGACCTCATCGCCGCCCGCAAGCGGGTGCCGCCCGAGGTGCTGGAGCCGGTCTTCGACCGGATGGCCGCCGAGGGCTACCTCCTGCGCGAGGGCGACGCCCTCTCCCCCACCGAGGCCGGCACCCACGAGGTCCGCACCCTCGCCCACGCCTGGTCCGACTGGCTCAACGCCCGCCTCGACGCCGACGCAGGCCGCCCCCGCAGTCCCCAACTGCGCGCCGCCGCCGACGCCATCGCCTGGCGCCTCCTGGTCGAGGACCTCGCCAACGGCCTCCCCGCCCACGCCCGCCCCAAGGACGACGCGAAGGTCTAGCCCTACAGCCGGGAGGTGTCGAGCTCCAGGTCGAAGGGCGCCGGGAGGAGAACGGGCGTGCCGAAGGGGTGCGGCCCGCTCTCCGCGACGTAGCCGAGCCGGGTCGGCTCGCTGTACAGGGTGCAGCTGCGGTTCTGGCGGTCGACCAGGAGGTAGAGCGGAGCGCCGTACTGGCCGTAGCGACGGCGCTTGACGACGCGGTCGGTCTCCGCGTCGGACGGTGAACCGACCTCGACGATCAGGAGGGTCTGGTCGGGCAGCAGTGCGCCTTCGGTCTTCAGGGCGAGTTCGGCCGGCACGACGGCCAGGTCCGGGATGTACCAGTTCTCGCTGCCCGGCAGGTCGAGGTTGCCGGACCCGGACACCAGATCGAGCTGGTCCATGCGGGGGCCGAGCCGGCGGCGGACGATCTCGGCGGCGGACTCGTTCGCCCATGACGGCGACACGGGGGTGATGACTCCCTCGATGATCTCGGTACGGTCGCCCGCGATGTGCCGGATCGCGTACTTCAGTGCCCGCTCGGGGTCGCTGACGGTGCTGTAGTCACCGGGGACCTGGGGTGCCGTACTCACAGCGCGTCTCCTTCCGTCGTGCGATTCTCCCCCGGATCATGCGGTCGACCCGCTCGTCGACCGACATTGGACGCTCACTGACCGTTCGTGCTCGCAACAAGACCGGTTCGCAGAGCATCGTGCCTCCCCGCCCGGGAGCGGGGGGGGGGGGACGAGTCCGACGGTCAGCGGGAGGCTTCGGCGGGGATCGGGGCGGGGGCGGTGCGGCGGGAGGAGAAGGCGATCACGGCGAGGCTGGCGAGGGCGAGGGCGGTCACCGCCGAGAGCATCACGGTGTAGGAGGCCACGGATGAGAGCGCCGCGAGCACGGCGGGCAGCAGGAAGCCGGAGTAGCAGAGGGCGTAGTAGACGCCGGTGATGCCGGCCAGGTCGTCGGGGGTGACGAGGCGCTGGATCTCCAGCAGCCCGGAGACGACGCCGATGCCGTAGGCAGCGCCGAGGAGGACCGCCCCGCCGAGGCCGAGCAGCGGGGAGCGCACCGCCGCGTCGCCGGCGCAGACGGCCATGCCGCAGGCCATCAGCACCATGGAGACGACGACGCCGCGCGCCGAGTCCAGCGAGTCCAGGCGCTTGGCGAGGGGCTGGACCAGGGCGCCGGTGCCCAGGGTGAGGACGGTCAGCAGGGTCGCGTAGGCCAGCGACCAGTCGCCGAGCCGGTCGCCGACCAGCTGCGGGGTCACCGCGTACGCGACGCCGGCCGAGCCGAACACCCACGGGGCCATCGGCAGGACCACCCGCAGGAAGCGCCGGTGCCCGGCCGCCGGGACCTTGAGGTCGGCCCAGAGGCTGCGGACGGCGGCCGAGCGGGCCCGGGTCTCGACGGCCTTCGGGAGCAGGAACAGCGCGGGCAGGGTGACCAGCAGGTGGGCGAGGTACGGGGTGACCATCGGCCAGGGGCCCCACTGGGCGAGCGCGCCGGCCACGCCGGCGCCGAGGCCGAAGCCGACGGTGAGGGCGAGGGAGGCGCGGCGGGCGCCGGCGCCCTGGTCGGCGGACGGGTCGTGCGGGGCCCGGGAGAGCTCCTTGACCCAGCTGGTGCCGACGGCCATCGCGATGCCGACGGCTGTACCGGTGAGGAACCGCCCGGCGTAGATGGGGAGTTCGCCCGTGACGCCGCCGCACAGCACGCCGCTGGCGGCGAGCGAGGCGACGACCGCGCCGATCATCAGCGGACGGCGCCCGTAGCGGTCCGAGGCCGCACCGCCGACCAGCAGTCCGGGGACCAGGCCGAGGACGTAGGCCCCCAGGAAGGCGTCGACGGTGACCTCGGAGTAGCCGCCGAGGTGGCGGTACATCAGCAGCAGCGGGGTGAACTGGTTGCCGCCCCAGCCGCAGCAGAGCATGGCCAGGGCCGCGACCAGCCAGGGCCTCCCCCGACCGGTGGGCGCGACGGGACCGGCGGACGGTGGCCGGGTGGTGCTCATGGTGGTGCTGCTCCTTGTCGGATGGTGGTCCCGGCGGTCCGTCGGGGTGCGCGGCCGTCGCCGCGCGGGAGGAGAGGGGAGGAGTGGCTCAGCGGTGCAGTGGCTCAGCGGTGCGCGTCCAGGTGGGCGCGCAGCGCCTCGGTGAAGCCGGCGGCGTCGCGGGCCGCGATGCGCTCGACCAGCGCGGTGTGCTCCTCGACCAGCGCGGCCAGCCGCTGCGGCCGCCGCTCCGGCCGCACCTGGAGCAGTTGCACGGCCATCCGCCGCTGGCGGTCGCGCAGCGTCTCGTAGAAGCGCTCGGCGAGCGCGTTGCCGGAGGCCGTCACGATGCCCCGGTGGAAGGCCTCGTCGGCGTCGGCGAAGGCGCCGAGGTCGGCCCGGCGGGCGGGTTCGCGCTGCTGGTCGATCAGGTCGGTCAGCTGCCGCAGCAGGTCGTCGAGCGGCTCGGCGCGGCGGGTGATCCGGCGTACCGCGGTGCTCTCCAGCGCCTCGCGCAGCTCCAGCACGTCCTCGGCCTCGCCGGGGCCGACCGGCACCACGACGGCTCCGCGCTTGGGGAAGAGCTGGAGCAGTCCTTCGGCCTGGAGCCGCAGGAAGGCCTCCCGGACCGGGGTGCGGCTGAGCGAGGTGCGCTCGGCGATCTCGCCCTCGCTGATCAGCGTCCCGCCGGGGAGGCCGCCGCCGAGGATGAGGTCCTTGGTCAGTTCGTACGCGCGGTCCGCGGCCGGGACGCGGGATGGGACCGGGACGCGGGCGGGAGGCGGGGTGTCGGCCATGGACCACACCGTAGCACCATAGATGCAAGCTTAGATGCAAGGCCCGGGACAGGGCCGCCCGCGGGACGGAGCATCGGTTTCCGTACTGCTCAGGGCCGGAAGAATGCGCTTTCTCACCCCCTCCGCAGGACCGAGGATGGGCGGGGCCAACCAGCTCCCCGGGAGGAAGCCGTGTCCCCTGTGTCGCCAGCCCTGTCGCCCGTCGACCCGGGCCTGCTGCCGCTCACCGCCGAGTTCCGCCCCGAGGGCCTGTCCGTCGGCGGGGTGCTCCTGGACGAGGCGGCCCGCCGGTACGGCACACCGCTGTTCGTCTACGACGAGGAGCACCTGCGCCGCCGCTGCCGCGAGGCGGTGGCCGCCTTCGGCCGGGGCAACGTCGCCTACGCCTCCAAGGCCTTCCTGTGCACCGCGATGGCCCGCCTGGCCGCCGAGGAGGGCCTGCTGCTGGACGTCGCCTCCGGCGGCGAACTGCGCACCGCCCTGTACGCCGGGGTCGACCCGGACCGGATCGTGCTGCACGGCAACAACAAGGACGAGGCCGAGCTGCGCACCGCGCTCACCGTCGGCCTGCGCCACATCGTGGTGGACAGCTTCGACGAACTGGACCGGATCGAACGGCTGCACCACGAGGAGGGCCTGCCCCCGGCCCGGATCCAGCTGCGGGTGGCGCCCGGGGTCGCGGCCGGCGCCCACCAGGCCATCCGGACCGGCGGCCACGACTCCAAGTTCGGCTTCGGCCTGGCCGGCGGCGCCGCCGCGGCCGCGGTGCGCCGGGCCGGGGCCTCCGCCGCCGTACGGCTGGAGGGCGTCCACGCCCACGTCGGGTCCCAGGTGCTGGACCCGGCCGAGCTGGCCGACGGCGCCGCCGCGGTGGCCCGGTTCGCGGTGGAGCACGGCCTGCGCCGGCTGACCGTCGGCGGCGGCCTGGGCGTGGCCTACCTGGGCGGGCAGACCGCCCCCTCCTTCGCGGACTGGGCCGAGCGGGTCCGCGCGGCGGTGCGCGGCGCCGGCTGGAGCGGCCCGGTGGGCGTCGAGCCCGGCCGGTCGATAGCCGCCCGGGCCGGGCTGACCCTGTACCGGGTCGGCACCGTCAAGCGGATCGAGGGCGTGCGCACCTACGTCAGCGTGGACGGCGGGATGAGCGACAACCTGCGCCCCGCCCTGTACGGCGCCCGCTACGAGGCCTTCCTGCCGCGCTGCCCCGAGGCGCCCCGCCCGCGGCGCGCCCGGCTGGTCGGCAAGCACTGCGAGAGCGGCGACGTGATCATCGACGACGCCGCGCTCCCCGTCGACCTCCGGGTCGGCGACCTGCTGGCCACCCCGGTCACCGGCGCCTACGGCTACGCCATGGCGTCCAACTACAACAAGCTGCCGCGGCCCGCCGTGGTCTTCGTCCGCGACGGCGAGGCCCGCCTGGTGGTGCGCCGGGAGACCGAGCACGACCTGCTCCGGTTGGACACCGCCGCCGACGGGACGGCGCGACCGACCGGGGAACCGGTGGCCGCACTCCCGGCGCACACGGCCTAACCTGGGCCGATGCTGAACAGCGCCCGACTGCACGTCCTCCTGGAGATCGCCCGCCGGGGCACCATCGTGGCCGCGGCACAGGCCCTGCACCTGAGCCCGTCCGCCATCTCGCACCAGCTCGCCCGTCTGGAGCAGGAGCTGGGCGTCGCGCTGGTGGAACGGGCCCCGCAGTCCCTGCGCCTGACGCCCGCGGGTGTCCGGCTGGCCGAGCACGCCCAGGCGATCGCCGATCTGATGGCCGTCGCCCAGGACGACCTGCGGGCGCACGCCCAGGCCGCGGCCGGCGTGCTGCGGATCGGCTTCTTCGCCTCCGCCGGGCTGGACCTGCTGCCCCGGGCGCTGGCCGCCTTCGCCGCCGGGCACCCGCAGGTGGAGCTGGAGCTCATCATGGGCCAGCCGCACGAGCTGGTCCCGGACCTGGAGGCCGGCCGGCTGGACGCGGCCGTCGTCTTCGAGCACCCGCTGGACCCGTGGTGCCGCCGGGCGGCGGTGGACGTGCGGATGTACTTCGACGAGCCGCAGCTGGTCGTGGTGCCGCTGCGGCACCGGCTCGGGCGGCGCTCGGTGGTGCGGCTGGCCGAGCTGGAGGGCGAGAGCTGGATCGGCACCCACGGCGGCAGCACCGGCGAACCGGTGCTCGAACGCGCCTGCGCCGCCGAGGGGTTCCGTCCCCGGGTGCGCTGCCGCAGCGACCACTACCAGGTGACCATCAACCTCGCGCGGGCCGGCATGGGCGTCGCGCTGATCCCGGCGCTCGGCCTGGCCGACAGCGCCGGGGTGCACGTGTGCCGGCTGGACCATCCGCAGCTGCACCGCCGGATCGGGGTGGCCACCCGGCCCACCAACCGCAATCCGGTGCTGCGCGCCTTCCTCGCCGAACTCGGCTCCGCCGCCGGGGAGATCAGGTCGCTGCTGGACATGCGGTGGGGCGACTGAGCTCCCCCACGGCCTGAGCCGGCCGGCCGTTGAGCCCACCGGCCAACCGGCTCGGGCGGTTCGGCTCAGGCGGGTCGCTGGGCCCAGGCCGCGAGGGCGCGGCCGACGTCCCGGATCGCGTGCACGGCGGCCCGTTCGGTGCTGGGCCCGAGCGCCACGTCCCAGTGCGCGACGACCGCGTAGGCCACCCGGCGGGCGCCCACGATGACGCCCGCGTCGGCCCGCACCCCGGTGTCCGTTCCGGTCTTGTTCGCGACCAGCAGGCGGCCGGGCAGCGGCTCGGGGAAGCCGGGGGCGAACGGGTCGTGGTCGATCAGCGCGGGCACCAGGCCGTGGTCGGTGTTGGCGCGCATCCAGCCGAGCAGCCGGGCCGAGGCGGCCGGGCCGGCCATGGTGCCCCGGACCGCGAGGGCCACCAGCCGGGCCAGGTCGCGGGCGGTGCCGGTGGCGAAGACCGGCGGGACGTCCGGCCCGCGCTCGTCGCGCACCCGGTCGTGCAGGGTGAGCCGTTCCAGTCCGAGCTCGCGCGCCAGCCGGGCGGTGGCCGGCAGGCCGACCAGCCGCAGCAGGGCGTTGGTGGCGGTGTTGTCGCTGACCGCGGCGGTCAGCCAGGCCAGGTCCTCCACCGTCCAGTCGGGGCGGCTCAGCCGGCCGAGCAGGCCGGTGCCGCCGGTGACGTCCTCGGGGAGGATCTCCACCGGCTGTCCGGCCGTCAGTTCCCCGGATTCCAGCCGCCGGGCGACCTCGGCGAGCAGCAGCAGCTTGGATGCGCTGGCGACGGGCAGGACGACGGTGTCGTCCACCCCGACCGCGCCGGCGTCGACTCCGCGGTCCGCCTCGGCGGCGTCCACGTCGACGGCGGCCACCGCGAGGGTCAGCGGCAGGGCCGCGGAGCTGCGCGCGGCGGCGGCCACCTGGGCGAGGCTCATCGGACCCGCACCACCTCTCCGGCCCGGATCGCGGTCGGCCGGCCGCCGCGCACCGCGACCCGCCCGGCCACCACGACGGTCTCCACGCCCACCGGCGGCAGCAGCGGCCGCTCGAAGGTCGCGCCGTCCAGGACGGCCGCCGGGTCGAGCACCACCAGGTCCGCGACGGCGCCGTCCCGGACCACGCCGCGCCCGGCCAGCCGGAACCGTTCGGCGGGCAGGCCGGTCATCTTGTGCACCGCGAGCTCCAGCGGCAGCAGCCCCTGCTCGCGCCCGTAGTGACCGAGCACCCGGGCGAAGCTGCCCGCCCAGCGGGGGTGCGGGCGGCCGGGTTTGGGCACCCCGTCCGAGCCGATCATCGACAGCGGGCTGGCCAGCACCCGGCGGACGTCGTCCTCGCGCATCGAGTGGCTGATGATGGTCACCTCGCCCTGCGCCTCCAGCAGCAGGTCGCAGACGAGGTCCACCGGGTCGGCGCCGCGCTCGGCGGCCAGGTCGGCGATCCGGCGGCCCTCGGCCGTACGGCGGGCGGGAGCGGCGGCCACCGAGATCAGGTCCCAGCCGCCGTTGCCGACGGTGTTCTCCCAGCCCTCGACGCCGTGCGCGATGTCCGCCCGGATCCGGTCCCGGACCTCCTTGCTGCGCAGCCGCTCCAGCAGCGCGGCCGGCCCGCCCTCGCTGGTCCACGGCGGCAGCATCGCGTGCAGCACGGTGCTGCCGGCGGTGTACGGGTAGACGTCGCAGAGCACGTCCACGCCCTCGGCGCGGGCCTGCTCCAGGCGCGGCAGGGTCCGCAGGGTGGCGCCCCAGGCGTGCCGTCCGGCGGTCTTGTGGTGGGAGACCTGGAGCGGGGCGCCGGAGCGCACCGCGATCTCCAGCGCCTCCTCCAGCGCCTTCTCCACCTGGGACATCTCGTCGCGCAGGTGCGTCACGTACGGCTTGCCGTGCCGCGCGGCGACCTTCGCCAGGGCCACGATCTCCTCGGTGTCCGCGTAGACGCCGGGCGGGTAGATCAGCCCGGTGGAGAGTCCGGCCGCGCCCTGGGTCAGCGCCCGGTCGAGCAGCCCGCACATGGCGGCCAGCTCCTGGTCGGTGGGCGGGCGGTCCTCGAAGCCCATCACTCCGGCGCGCAGCGTGCCGTGGCCGACCAGCGAGGTGATGTGGTTGCGGCGCAGTTCGGGCCGCTGGCCGGCGGCGAAGGCGTCGAAGTCCTCGGCGGGCAGCACCGGTCCGAGGCCGAAGGAGACCCGCAGGTGCTCGGCCAGTTCGGGCAGCCGCCCGGGCAGTGCCGGGAACAGGCTGATCCCGCAGTTGCCGCTGATCTCGGTGGTGACGCCCTGGAGCAGCGGGGCCAGCCGCAGCTCGTCCAGGGCGTCGCCGTCGGTGTGGGTGCCGCCGCCGAAGGGGGCGGCGAGCGCGTCCGAGTGGGTGTGGACGTCGATGAAGCCGGGGGTGACGACCCGCCCGGTGACGTCCAGGGTCTCGGCCGCGGTCACGGCGGTGCCGGGCGGCAGTACGGTGACCCGGCCGTCGGCGACGGCGAGGTCGGCCGGGCGGGCGGGCGCCCCGGTGCCGTCCACCAGGGTGGCGCCGCGCAGCAGCAGGTCGACCGGGGTCGTGGTCACGTCCGCTCCCATCAGTCCCATCGCTCCCATCAGAGCACCGTCGAGAGGAAGGCCCGGGTGCGGTCGTGCCGCGGGGCGGTGAACACCTCGGCCGGGCTGCCGGCCTCCACGACGGCGCCCTGGTCCATGAAGACGACCCGGTCGGCGACCTCGCGGGCGAAGCCCATCTCGTGGGTGACGACGATCATCGTCATGCCGCTGCGGGCGAGGTCGCGCATCACGCCGAGCACCTCGCCGACCAGCTCCGGGTCGAGCGCGGAGGTGGGCTCGTCGAAGAGCATCAGGGTCGGCTCCATGGCCAGTGCCCGGGCGATCGCGACCCGCTGCTGCTGGCCGCCGGAGAGCTGGGCCGGGTAGTGGTCGGCGCGGTCGGCCAGGCCGACCCGGGCGAGCAGTTCGCGGGCCCGGCGCTCGGCCTCCCCGCGGGGGCGGCCCTTGACCGCGATCGGGCCCTCCATGACGTTCTGGAGCGCGGTGCGGTGCGGGAAGAGGTGGAAGCGCTGGAAGACCATGCCGATCCGCTCGCGCTGGTGGCGGATGTCGCGCGGCCGGCGCTCGCGCAGCCTGCTGCCGGAGGCGCCGTACGGCTCGTAGCCGACCGGTTCGCCGTCCACCTCGATCCGCCCGGCGTCGATCTTCTCCAGGTGGTTGAAGCAGCGCAGCAGGGTGGACTTGCCGGAGCCGGAGGGGCCGATCACGCAGAGCACCTCCCCCGCCCGGACCTCCAGGTCGATGCCGCGCAGCACCTCCAGGTCCCCGAACCGCTTGCGTACCTTCCGGGCCGACAGGACCACCTCGGCGGCAGCCTTCCCCAGGTCCGTGGTCGTCACTTGACCTCCCCCTTCTTCACGCGCTTTCCCGCTCCGCCGCGCCCGGGGCGCAGGTTGGCCAGCACTCGGCGGTGCAGCGCCGGCGGGGCGCCGGCCGGGTTGAACCTCCGCTCCACCGCGTGCTGGGCGACGCTCGCGATGGTGGTGAGCACCAGGTACCAGATGGACGCGACGATCAGCAGCGCGATCACCTCGAAGTTGGCGAGGTAGAGGTGCTGAGAGACGGTCATCAGGTCGGCGCCGGCGATGACGGAGACCAGCGAGGTGGTCTTCAGCATCGAGATGAACTGGTTGCCGAACGGCGGGATGATCACCCGCATCGCCTGCGGCAGCACCACCCGGGTGAGGATCTGCCGGTTGGACATGCCCAGCGAGGCGCCCGCCTCGCGCTGCCCGGGGTCGACGCTCTGGATGCCGGCCCGGACGATCTCGGACATGTAGGCGCCCTCGTTGATCGACAGGCCGAGCAGCGCCGCCACGAAGCCGGTGATCAGGGTGTTGGACTGCCAGCTGACCAGCTTGGGCCCGTCGAACGGGATGCCGATGCTGATCTCCGGGAAGAGCAGCGCCAGGTTGAACCAGAAGATCAGCTGGACCAGCAGCGGGGTGCCGCGGAAGAACCAGGTGTACGCGCCGGCGGTGGTCCGCAGCACCGGGCTGTCGGACAGTTGCATCACCGCGGCCACCACGCCGATGACGATGCCCACCACCTGGGAGATCAGGGTGAGTTGGACCGTCACCCAGAGCCCTTCCAGGATCACGCCGTCGAACTGGTACTTGGCGACGATGTCCCAGTGCAGGTTGGGGTTGACGATGACGGTCCAGGCGAGCCAGACGGCGACGAAGGCGGCCGCCAGCACGGCGAACCAGCGTGCCGGGCGGGGCCGGCCGGTCACCTCGAAGGCCAGGTCGTCGTCGACGGCGCCGGCGGCGGCCGTTCGGGGTGCCGGGGCGGGCGTCGCGGGGTCGGCGGGCGTCGCGGGCGCGGGCGTCGCGGGGTCGGCGGGGATCCCGGGGTCTCTCATGTCGGTGCTCATCTCGTCGGTGCCGCCGTTCTCACTGCGCCGCGTTGACGGTGGCGCGCTCCACCGCGCTGCCGCCGACCTGGTAGGTGTCCAGCACCTTGCGGTACTCGCCGCTCTCGATCAGCTCCTGGAGCGCCTTCTGCACCGCGTCGCGCAGCCCGGCGTCCTTCTTCGCGACCGCGATGCCCCACGGCGCGGTGCCGTACTGCTCCGGCAGCACCTCGTAGGAGCCGCTGTTCTGCACGAACATCTGCGCCACCGGGTAGTCCACGATCGTGGCGACGGCCCGCTCGCTGTCCAGCTGGAGCAGCCCGGTCGGGGCGTCCTCGCTCTGCGAGATCGCCATCCTGGTGGCGCACTTGGCGTTCTGCTGCTCGCCGATCTCCAGGTTGGAGCTGCCCTTGGCGAGGACCACCTTCTTGCCGCAGAGGTCCTCGATGGACTTGATGCCCTCGGGGTTGCCCTTCTTCGTCATGATCACGCCGCCGGTGCGGAAGTAGTCGACGAAGTCGACGGCCTGGCGGCGCTGCGCGCTGTCCGTCATGGAGGACATCACCAGGTCGTAGCGGCCGGCCTGGAGGCCGGGGATCAGGCCGTCGAAGGAGGAGTTGGCGAGCTCCAGCTTCAGCCCGAGCCTCCCGGCGACGGCGGCGGCGAGGTCCGGGTCGACCCCGGTCAGCTCGGTGGTGCCGGTCTTGTACATCTCCATCGGCGGGTAGCCGACGGAGGTGGCCACTCTGAGCACGCCGCTCTGCTTGTTCTTCGCCGGGAGCAGCTCGGCGGCGCTCTTCCCGGAGTTCTGTCCGGCCTGCGCCGCGCCGGCGGCCGGGGAGCCGCCCTGGTCGGAGCGCCCGCAGGCGGTGGCGGCCAGGACGACCAGGGACAGTGCGGCCAGACAGCGCAGGGAACGGGGGCGGTTCATCGGCTACTCCCTCGGGCGGTGACGGTGCGCCGATGCTGGCAGCCGGGTCCGGGTGAACGGAAGATGATGAAGCCATTGCTGCCTCACCAACGATTTTGGTACGGCTGACCGCCCTGTCCTGCGGGCTTCCGGCCGTACCCGGCCGTGCCCGGCCGGCCGGGTCAACCGGTCAGCCGTCAGCCGGTCAGCGGCGTCAGCCGGTCAGCGGCGTCAACCGGTCAGCGGCGTCAACCGGGTCAGCCGGTGAGCCACGGGGCCTCGGGCAGCTTGGCGTCCGCCTGCCGTCCGGTGAGCTCGACGGTGGTGGGGGTGCCCAGCCCCGGCATCCGCATCGTCACCCGGCGCAGCCCGCCGTCGCCGTCGACCCAGTAGGTCAGCGGCGAGCGGGCGCCGTCGGGCGCGGAGCCCTGGGCGCGCGGACCGGCGAAGCGGTCGTAGCCCTTGCCGTCGATCCGGTCCCGGCCCAGCCAGCGGGCCCCGGACTGGGCGAGCAGCAGCGGGTTGTCGGGGCGGTCCGCGCCGAGCTGGACCAGCAGGTTCAGTCCGGCGTCCAGCGGGTCCGCCGTGTAGGTCCGCGGTGACCAGCCCTGGCGCGGGATGCGCTCGGCCTGCTGCCAGGCCGGGGCATCGGTGGCGGGGGCGGTGGCGGTGTCGGTGCCGGCCCGGTCGGGGGCCAGCCCGAGGCCGCCGGTGTCCCAGACGATCAGGCCGTGGTCCAGCGGTCCGCTCGCGCCGGTGGTCCGGTAGCGGCCGACCCCCCGGTGGTTGCGGTAGTCGACGACCCCGTCGACCCGGATGGTGACGCCCCCGCCCTCCTCGGCCGTGAGCGTCACCGCCACCGGGCTCGCCTGGTAGAGGTTCAGGCGCGACAGGGCGAGCCGGCCGGCCTCGTCGGTGGTCACCGGGCGTTCGACGGCCTCGTCGGAGACCGTCCGGTAGACGGCCACGCCGCCCGCCGCGGCGCCGCACACCACGATCGCGATCAGGGCCTTGAGCCAGTGGGACCGCCGTGGTCCGCGGCCTTCGGCCTTCGTCCTGCGGGGCATGCAGCCGCTCCCTTTCCTCGGTCGGACACAACAGTCGGGCGGGCCCGGGGACCAACGGTCCCACGAACCCGCCCGATCGGGCCCGCTGCCGGGCCCCCTTCACGTACCCCGCGCGGGGCTAGCCGCGCCGGGCGGCCTTGCGCCTGCGGGCCATCAGCACCGTGGCGGTGCCGAGGGCGATCAGCGCCGCCGCGCTGGTCAACACGATCGGCATCCCTTCACCCGCACCGGTGTTGGGCAGGTGCCCGGACGCCGGGGGCACCGGGGCCGGGGGCACCGGAGCCGCCGACGTCGGCGCCGGGGTCGGCGTCTCGGTCGGGGTGGGTGTCGGGGTCGGCGTCGGGGTGGGGATCAGCTTGTTGACGGCCGTCACCTCCACACCGGCGTCGAGGTTCGCCGAGGTCAGCTTGAGCGGGCCGAGGACGGTGACCTCCGGCGCCGCGTAGCCGTCCGGCGGGCTCAGCTCCTGCCAGTAGTACGTCCCCGGCACGCCGGTGCCCTGGCAGATGCCGTCGGCGCCGGTCGTGCAGGGCTCACCGACCTTGGTGTCGGGCTTGTCGCCGGTCGGCTGGAGCCCGTCGGTCCCGTTGGTCTCGTGCCACAGCTGGAACTTGGCGCCGGCCAGCGGCTTGCCGTCCTGGTCGTGCTTGACCAGGCGCAGCGCACCCTCCTGCAGCCGGAAGCCGAAGTCGTAGGTGTGGTCGTTCTCGCCGGGGCCGCCGGTGGTCAGCGCCCGCTCCGGGAACCTGCCGTCCTTCGGAACGATGCCCTTGGAGTCGATGAAGTGGTTGTCACCGACGTCGTGGTCGGTCGGCACCCACTGGAAGAGGGGGCCGTCCTTGGCGTAGTCCGCCGGGTTGTCCAGCTTGATCGTGTACTTGGTCCTCGGCTTGAGGCCGCCCTCGACGTTGCTGTCGTCGAAGTAGTACTCGCCGCGCTTGGTCGTCTTGGTCGTACCGACGAGCTTCCCCGTCTCGTCGTACAGGTGGACGGTGGCACCCGGAACCGGCTTCTGGCCCGGCAGTTGGAGGCCGCTGCGCTCGGGGTCGTACCAGACCCGGTTGCCGATCTGGAGCGGAGCCTGGTCGCAGAGCACCTCCAGGTCGCCCATCGCGGCGCCCTTGCCGAACGGCGGGATGCCCGGGCCCGTGTTGAGCCGCACGCCGCCGTCCGCCTTGCCGTCGCGCTTCTGGAAGGCGCTGCCGTAACCGAAGGCCTGGCTGTCGCTGTCGTAGCCCGAGGTCACGATGGAGTCCTCGGCCTTCGAGAACGCCATCCCGGCGTTGGCGGGGTTGTTGTGGCCGATCCGGGCGTTGTCGAAGAACCGCTGGCCCCGGGCCTTGGACCCGCAGCCCAGGTTGGTGTCCAGCACGTAGGTGCCGTTCTCCGGGCAGGCCTTGAGGAGGTCACCGCCGGGCAGGACCTTGGACATCGCCCCGCCGGTCGGGCTGGCCGCCGACTGGTCGCCGAAGCGGTCCCGGAAGGCGAGCAGCATCGAGCCGTCGGTCTCGAAGGCGATCTCGGCGACCGCCGGCTCGGGGTTGGCCAGGTAGTTGGCCCCGCAGGCCTGGCCGTTCTGGGTGGTCGGGAAGGTGTCCTGCCACGGGAACCAGGCGGTGCCCGGGCACGGGGTGCCGACCGTGGTGCCGCGCGGGTAGTCGAGCGGCTGGTTCAGCACGGCCGGCTTGAACGCGCCCGTGGACAGGTCGAACGGCAGCACCACGGCGCGCAGGTCCGAGGCCTTGCCGGTGGACTCGCCCGAGCAGACGCCGCCGAGGAAGCCGGTGCCGTCCTGGATGCCGAGGCCGTACGGACGCCAGTCCCCCGGCGCCGGGCAGCCCGGGTCCGGGATGGCGTAGGCGGCCTTGGGCGCGGCCGCCGTCGCCGCGGTGGCGTCGTAGCGGTAGAGCTTGCGGTCGTTCAGGTTGACGACGAAGAGGTCCTTGCCGTCGTCGGTGATCTTGATGCCGCCGAGGCTCTCCTTGCCCACCGCGGCCAGGAAGCCGTCGTCGTTGCCCGGGCTGTGCGGGGTGGTGCCCGCGTCCGGGACGGTGGCGAACAGCGTGGTCTTCTTCGTCGCCCAGTCGGTGACGTAGATCCCGCCCGGGCCGCCGGGGCCGTAGCCGGTGGTCCGCTTGGCCTGGGCCGAGGAGAACACCCGCCGGTCGGCCTTGTTCCAGGCGATGCCGTACAGGTTTCCGGTCTGCCCGGCCGTGGCCACGTCGGTCAGGGTGAAGCCGGTACCGGCCGTTCCGCGGGATTCGTACGGGAAGGACACCAGCGTGTGCTGGGCGTCACCGTCCTGGGGCGGGTTCTGACAGGTCGACACCAGCGGCGCGTTCTTCTGGCAGTAGTCGCCCGGGCTCCAGAGCCCCGTGGTGATCTCCACCTTCTTGCCGCCGGAGAGGTCGACGAACTCCTCGTTGGAGCTCAGTTTGTTCGCCCCGCCGTCCAGGCCCTCGCGGGAGGCGAAGGCCGGGTAGAGCACGCCCGGCTTCGGATTCACCACCTGGACCCGGTACTTGCCGCCGGTCAGCTTGCTCGCGGCCGGTGCCAGCGTCACCGTGCCGTCCGCCGCCGTGGTGCCCTCGACGGAGACCCCGGCCTCGTCGGTGAGCGTCACCTTCACGCCCGCCATGCCCGATTCCAGCCCGGGCGTCCACACACCGTCGGTGTCCACGGCCCGGATCACGTGGACCGCCACCGTACCGTCACCGGTCTGGGGGAAGGCCGGAGGGGCCGCCGCCAGGGACCAGGAACCGGCCAGCACGGCCAGCGTCACCGCGCCGCCCGCGGTGCGAAGGCCCGCGGCACGGCGGCCGGGCGGGCCCGTCCGCCGCCCGCCGGGGCCGCGCGCGGCACCGGCGGTTCGTTCACTTGTCGTCGTCATCCCTGCTCTCATCGTCAAGTTGGGCCTGCCGCCCGACCTCATGAGCGAGTTCGAGAGTGGCGGAAAGCCGCCATTGTTAGCGGGAGCTTAAAGGGACTTCACACAAGTTCGCCGGGGAACAAGGAACTTTGACCCGTCATCAGGCGTTACGAGACCGTCGCGGCCGTTCGGCCGACCCCCGCCCGCACCCGGCTGACCAGCGGGGACCTTCCGGCCAGGCCTCTCCGCCGACGATCGTCGACCTCCCGCGCCGTTGACCGTCGAACACGCTTCCCGCCGGAACCCCGCACATCCACCCCGACTCATCCACCCCACGCACAACTTGAGCAACGATCGCGCACCGATTGGCCCCGGTGCGGGGCGGGCTGGCACGATGTCCGAATGCGCATTCTGGTCATCGGCGGCACCCGCTTCATCGGCTTCCATTTCGCCGAGGCGGCCCTGGCCGCCGGGCACGAGGTCACGGTGCTGCACCGCGGCCGTTCCGGCGCCGGGCTGCTCCCGGACGCCACCCACCTGATCGCCGACCGCGACGCCGACCTGTCCGCGCTGCGCGGCCGCAGCTGGGACGCCACCGTCGACCTCTGCGCCTACTTCCCGCGCCAGGTAAGGGAGTTGGCCGCCGCCCTCGATCCCGGCGCGGCCGGGCGCTACCTGCTGGTCTCCTCGCTCTCGGTGTACGACGCCCCGGCCGCCCCGGGCTTCGCCGAGGACTCCCCGCTGCTCCCCGCCGACGGCCCGGAGGCCGCGGAGGTCACCGCCGAGAGCTACGGCGTCCTCAAGGTCCAGTGCGAGCGCGCCGCCCGGGAGGCCTTCGGCCCGCAGACGCTGCTGATCCGCCCGACGTACGTGATCGGCCCCCGCGACTACACCCACCGCTTCGACCACTGGGTGCAGCGGCTCGCCCGGGGCGGCGAGGTGCTCGCCCCCGGCCGGCCGGACGCGCCGCTCCAGGTGGTCGACGTCCGCGACCTCACCGCCTGGATGCTCGGCCTCCTCGCACAGGGCGCCCGCGGCGCCTACCACGCCGCCACGCCCCCGCCGTTCGGCATGGGCGACCTGCTGGACGCCGTCGCCGCCGCGGTCGCCCCGCCCGGCACCACCCTCACCTGGGTGTCCGAGGACTTCCTGCGCGCCGCCGGCGTCCCGGAGCGCGCCCTGCCGCTGTGGCCCGCCGACCCGGAGATCCGCGCCACCAGCACCGCCGATCCGGCCGCCGCCCTCGCCACCGGCCTGACCCTCCGCCCGGTGGCCGAGACCGCCCGCGACATCCGGCCGTTCGAGCCCCTGCCGGACGCCCTGACCCCGGAGCGGGAGGCCGAACTCCTCGCCGCCTGGCACCGGCGGCAGGCCTGAGGGCCGCGGCCACAGCCACCACCGCAGCCACCGGCGTGGGGCCGACCGCCGCCCCGCAGCAGCCGGTCCGGCCCCGGCCCGGACATCTCCCGGGCCGGGGCCCACGCGCCGCTCGCGCACCGCTTCGCCCCCGCGCCGCCCGGCCCGCGAGGCCGCTCAGCCCGCGACGGGCGGGTTGAGCCGGGCGAAGGCCTCCTGCCGGCGGTACGGGAAGTACGGGTACGGCGCGGTGCGCGTGCTCGCCGCGTCCAGCCGGGCCACCTGGTCCTCCGTCAGCGACCAGCCGACCGCGCCGAGGTTCTGGCGCAGCTGCTCCTCGTTGCGGGCGCCGATGATGACCGAGGAGACGGTCGGACGGCGCAGCAGCCAGTTGATCGCCACCTGGGGGACGGTGCGGCCGGTCTCGGCGGCGACCTCGTCCAGCGCGTCGACCACCCGGTACAGCAGCTCGTCCTCCACCGGCGGGCCGTAGTCGGCGGTGTCGTGCAGCCGGCTGCCGTCCGGGAGCGGCTGCCCGCGGCGGATCCTCCCGGTGAGCCGGCCCCAGCCGAGCGGGCTCCAGACCAGGGCCCCGACGCCCTCCTCCCGGGCGAGCGGCATCAGCTCCCACTCGTAGTCGCGGCCGACGAGCGAGTAGTAGACCTGGTGGGCGGCGTACCGGGGGCGGCCGTGCCGGTCGGCGAGGGCGAGGGACTTCATCAGCTGCCAGCCGGAGAAGTTGGAGACGCCGGTGTAGCGGATCTTGCCGGCCCGGACCAGGTCCTCCAGGGTCGCGAGCACCTCCTCGATCGGGGTGCCGGCGTCGTAGGCGTGCAGCTGGAAGAGGTCCAGGTGGTCGGTGCCGAGGCGGCGCAGCGCGTCGTCCACGCTCCGCACCAGCCGGGCGCGGGAGGTTCCGGCGTCCTGCGGGCCGTCGCCGGTGGGCAGTCCGGCCTTGGTGGAGATCAGCACCTGGTCGCGGCGGCCGCGGATCGCCTGGCCGAGCACCTCCTCGGAGGCGCCGTCGGAGTAGACGTCGGCGGTGTCGAAGAGGGTGACACCGGCGTCGATGGCGATGTCGAGCAGCCGACGGGCCTCCTGGACGTCGGTGGTGCCCCAGGCGCCGAACAGCGGGCCGCGGCCGCCGAAGGTGCCGGTGCCGAGACTGAGCGCGGGCACCTTCAGCCCGGACGCGCCGAGCCTGCGGTACTCCATGTCGGTGGCGATGGTCATGACGGTTCTCCCCTCGGAGCCCCTAATGGGACTCCCGTTCCGTTAGGATGCCCTGAACCTAGCAGACCCCGCACTTCTAATGGAACAGGAATCCCGTTAATGGCCGTCGAGCCCTCCACGCCCGAGCCCTCCACGCCCGGCACGGTCCGCCCCGGCGGCCGGACCGCCCGGGTCCGCGCCGCCGTCCTGCGCGCCGCCGAGGACGCCCTGGTCGAGCACGGCTTCAGCGGCCTCGACCTCGGCGACATCGCCCAGCGGGCCGAGGTCGGCCGCACCACCGTCTACCGCCGCTGGGGCAGCACCACCGCCCTGGTCGCGGACCTGCTCGCGGACATGGCCGAGCAGTCGCTGCCGCGCACCGACAGCGGCTCCCTCGCCGGGGACCTGCGGGCCAACGCCCGGCTCGTCCAGCGCACCCTGGCCGACCCGCGGCAGGGCGCGCTCTTCCGCGCCGTCATCGTGGCGGCGACCTGCGACCCGGACGCGGCCGAGGCCCTGCGGCACTTCTACCGGCGCCGGGTCGAGGAGTGGGCGCCGTGCGTCACCGCGGCCGTCGAGCGCGGCGAACTCCCGCCGGACACCGACGGGTCCGAGGTCGTCCGGGCGGTCTCGGCGCCGCTCTACTACCGGATGCTCACCACCGCGGAGCCGCTGGACGAGGCGTCCGCCGACCGTGCGGCGGAGGCCGCCGAGGCGGCGGCCCGGGCCGGGGCGTACCGGCGCCGGGACGCGTAGGGCCGGTACGCCCCGGACGCGAACGGCCGGCCCCCAGGGACGCGAACGGCCGCACAGCGCCGAAGCGTTGTGCGGCCGTCGGGCCCGGGCGGGCCGGGGTGGGCCCGGGAAGGGCCGGGAAGGGCCGGGAAGGGCCCGGGGCGTCAGCCCTCGTCCAGGTCCTCGTACTCCTCGCGCAGGTTCTCCAGCAGGCCCACCCAGAGGTCCGACTCCTCCGGCCCCTGCCCCGCCGCGGCCACCAGCGCGGCGAACTCGTCCAGCGCGGCCCTGGCGTCCCCACCGCGGATCCGGCCCTCCAGGCGGGCCAGCAGCCCCAGCGCGCCGATCACCTCGGGCAGCGAGTCGGCCGCCCGGCCGCCGTAGCCGCTCCCGTGGTCCCAGCCGTTCGGGTCGTAGATCCGTACGGCGCCGGTGTCGCCGGCCACCATCAGGTGCTGGTCGTCGAACGTGCCGACGCAGTACCCCCAGTTGCTCGGCGGGGTGTCGTCGTCCGGGGTGCGCTCGCCGAACAGCTCGTCCAGGTCCGCCTCCCACATCCCGCGCTCGGGCAGCTTCGTGGCGTCGAAGCCGAGGAATTCCAGTTCGACGGCCGGCACGCCGACCTCGGCCAGGAACGCCCGGGCCTCCTTCGACGTCAGCCGCTCGGGCAGCGCCGCGGGCTCGGGCCGCCACAGCGTGCCGGGGCCGAAGCAGGACTCCAGCCAGGCCGCGTCGGGGTTCCGGACGGCGGCCGTCAGCTCGGCGTCGGTCGTGGTCATCGGTGCGTCTCCCCCGGTCGGAACGGTACTCCGGCGCCATTCAAGCGCACCGCTCCGACAGCGAGGGCCGCCGGGGACGCCCCGACGGCCCTTCCGGGACTCCGGTCCGACGGCCTAGAAGAAGCCGTCGTCCTCGTAGTAGTTGTTGACGACGACCTGCGGGTCGTCGTCGAAGGCCTCGTTCAGCAGCGCGCCGCCGACCAGGCCGGCCGCGCCGGCGCCGATCAGCGCACCGGTGCCGAAGCGACGCCCGCCCTGGGCCTGCTGGCCGGGCACCTGCGGCTGGCCCTGCTGGACCGGCTGCTGGACCGGCTGCGGGTAGCCGGCCGGCTGCGGGGTGTAGAACGGCGGCACGTTGGTCTGCACCCGCTGGGCGCAGGCCACGCAGGCCTCGATCTGGCGCGGCACGCCCCACTGCGGCGACCAGTACACCGCCGTGGTGCCGGCGCCGTGCGAGGGGTCGAAGAAACACGTCACGGGGGAACTCCCTGGTCCTGGCGGGGTCGTCGGAACGGCGGGTACGGCCGCGGGCAGCACGGCCGGCACCGCGGCCGCGACCGGAACGGGCGGCGCGAACGGCGGCGCGAGCGGGGCCACGGGCGGCACGGGCGGGGCGACCGGCGGCTTCACCGGGGCGGGCGCGGCGGCGGGTGCCGGCTGCAGGACGTCCACGCCGAAGTCGGCGGCGATGCCCGCGAGCCCCGCGGCGTACCCCTGCCCGACCGCGCGGAACTTCCAGTCCGCGCCGTGCCGGTACAGCTCGCCGAACACCATCGCCGTCTCGCTGCCGGCCTCCGGCGCCACGTCGTACCGGGCCACCTCGGCGCCGGTGTCCGGGTCGGCGACCCGGATGTGGGCGCCGCGGACCTGCCCGAAGGACTGCCGCCGCTGCGCCGCGTCGTAGATCGCCACCGCGAAGACGATCTTCTCCACCCCGGCGGAGACCTCCGCGAGCCGGACCTCGATCTGCTCGCGGTCGGGGCCGCCGCCGGACCCGCCCCGGTGCCGGACCGAGCCGTCCGGGCTCTGCAGGTTGTTGAAGAAGACGAAGTGCTGGTCCGAGGCGACCTTCCCGTCCGCCCCGCAGAGCAGCGCGCTGGCGTCCAGGTCGTACCCGGCTCCGGCCGTCCAGCCGAGGCCCACCCGGACCACCCCCAGCCCGGGGGCCCGCTTGCCCAGGGAGACGTTGCCGCCCTTCGTCAGGGCCACGCTCATGGAACTCCTCCACCACCGTACGAGTACCGCTGTTCGACCACGACAACGCTGTAGAAGTTGCCTCGGTTCCCGGTCGAACCATCAGTTTTCCGTCAAGGCCGGAACGTCGCCCCACCAGCGACGGAGCACCGTCCCACCAGCGGCGGAACACCGTCCGGGCGCCCCGGCGGCGGCCGGAGGAGCACCGCGGTGGGCGCGGTGGGCGCGGGCGCGGCCGCCCCCCCGGACGGGCGGAGCACCCGGCAGCGGGGACGCCGGGCCGGCACTCTGGCGGGCCGTCAGGTCCGGACCTATTGTCAGCGGGCATGACATATCTACGCCGCGCCGCCGGACTGGCCGCCGCGCTCACCGGAACGCTCGCCGCCCTGCTGGCCCCGGCCGCCGCCCAGGCCGCCCCGGCCGGCTGCCGCACCTCCGCCACGGTGCCGCTGGACGCCGAGCAGGCCCGCCTCCAGGACGCCCGCACGACCGGCTTCACCGAGCGCTCCGGCCTGGGCGAGCTGCCCGGCGGCTTCCCCTCCGCCCTGTGCGAGGCCCGCAACGCCCGGCAGGCCGAGCGGGTGGTGACCGCCTGGGGCCGGACCCTCTGGCAGGCCGGACTGGACCGCGCCCAGGGCCGGCGGCCGAGCGGCGAACTGCCCGCCCGGGACGACCGCCCGCTGTACTGGACCAGGCTCGCCATGACCGTCCAGCTCGCCCGCTGGCAGCCCCGGTTCGGCGTCGACCACGCCGCACTGCGGTCCCGTTTCGAGGACGCCTCGCGCGGTCTGGACGACGGCTTCGACTCCGCCCGCGGCGTCCGGCGGATCTTCGTCAGCGGCTTCGACCCGTTCGGCCTGGACACCGAGCCGCGCCGCGCCAACCCCTCCGGCTCGGCCGTCCTGCAGTTGCACGGGCAGCGGATCACGCTCGCCGACGGCAGCACCGCGGAGGTCCGGGCGGTCGTGCTGCCGGTGCGCTACGGGGACTTCGACAGGGGCATCGTGGAGCGCGCCTTCGCCCCGCACCTGCGGCCGGGCCGGCAGTCCGCCGACCTGATCACCAGCATCAGCCAGGGCTACCCGGGCAAGTTCACCCTGGAGGAGTGGGCCGGGCGCGCCCGCTCCGCCGACCCGGCGACCGACAACGTCGCCGCGCTCTCCGGCGGCACCACCCAGCACCCGGTGGACGCACCGGGGCTGGCCCCCGGGCCGCAGTTCGTCCGCACCACCCTGCCGACCGACGCCATGAGGGCCGTCCAGCAGCCCTACCCGGTGCTGCTCAACACCTTCGTCACCGAGATCCCGGCGGGCGCCACCGCCCCCGTGTTCCGGCCGGACGGCCCCACCCCCGGTTCCCGCGCGGTCTCCGGCGGCGGCGGCGGGTACCTCTCCAACGAAGTCGCCTACCGCTCCAACCGGCTGCGCACGATCCTCGCCCCGGGCCTGCCCGGCGGCCATCTGCACACCCCGGTCCTGACCGGCCTGCCGGCCGACCCGAACCTGCTCACCGCACCGGAGTTCGAGCGGAACGAGGCCGCGATCGGCGACGAGGTGCGGGCGATCCTGAGCACCGCCCGGCTCTGACGGACCGTCCGGGGCGGGCGCCGGCGCACCGGCCCGCCCCCGGGCGCCCGGTCAGACCGGGTCGGCGAAGCGGGTCCCCACCGCGCGGGCGCGCGACTCGGCGATCTCGGCGTAGGCGGCGTCGCGCCCCGCCCAGTGCGAGCCCTCGACGGACTTGCCGCGCTCCAGGTCCTTGTAGACCAGGAAGAAGTGGGTGATCTCCAGCAGGTCGAACCCGCGCAGGTCGTCGATGTCCCGCAGGTCCGCGTAGCGCGGGTCGCGGGCCGGGACGCAGAGCACCTTCTGGTCCGGGCCGCGCTCGTCGCGCATCACCCACATGGCCACCGCCCGGCAGGTCCGCACGCAGCCGGGGACGGCCGGCTCGCCGCCGAGCACCAGGGCGTCCAGCGGTTCGCCGTCGCCGCCGAGGGTGCCCTCGACGAAGCCGTAGTCGGCCGGGTAGCGGGTGGCCGTGAAGAGGGTGCGGTCCAGGCGGATCCGGCCCGCCGCGAAGTCCATCACGTACTTGTTCCGCGACCCCTGCGGGATCTCGATCATCACCTCGAACTCCACCGCGGCCTCCTCCTCGGCTCCTGGGGGAATTGTCCGCCGTCCGGACGGCCATCGAAAGCACCCCCGCCGTTCGACCGGCGCCGCCACCCTCCGGCGCGAACGCCCCCCGACCCGGACGGGCACCCGCGCCGCCCGCGCCCGGGCCCTCGACCCGCACCTGCCGCGGCAGCGGCCCGTATCGGCCCAGGTCTCGATTGTGCGGCGGAACCGACGGCCCGACAGTTCTTCGTCCACGATTCCCCTACCGTGACGCCTGCAACAACCGTCACCACGCAAGAGGGGGCACGCCCATGTCCCGGAGCCGGAAGCTCCACCGCCTCAGCAACCCCGACGCCGACGAACGCCGCGCCCAGCGCGCGCTGTTCCGTCACCTCCGCGACGACACCAACGCCAACCGCGGCCGGATGGCCAGGCGCGTCCGCGAACTCCAACTCCTGCTGGCGATGGACCCGGTCGAGTTCGAGGGCCTCATCGGCCGGCTGATGGAGGCGATGGGCATGAAGGTCGAGCTCACCGCCCGGTCGCGGGACGGCGGCGTGGACGTCCGCGGCATCGACCCGGACCCGTTCCGGGGCGGCAACGTCATCGTGCAGGTGAAGCGGTACCGGGACACGGTGACGCCCTCCGCGGTGCGGGACCTGTACGGCACGCTGCGGCACGACCGGGACGCGACCAAGGCCGTCCTGGTCACCACCAGCAAGTTCGGCCCCAGCTCGCACCAGTTCGTCGCGGGCAAGCCGATCAGCCTGATCAACGGCTCCGAACTGGTCGGGCTGCTCAGGCACCACGGCTTCGACGAGGTGTTCGCGGACGCCCAGGACGGGGCCTCCGCCACGGCCGGCGCCCTGGACGACCTGCCCGCGATCGAGGTGGCCACCGAGCCCTCCCGGCTGCTCCTGCACTGGACCGGGGAGGAGGAGTACGACATCGCCGCGCTGGTCTGCACGGGCAACGCCGCGCTCTCCGACGACCACCTGGTCTTCTACAACAACGGCTCGACGCCCGACGGTTCGGTGCGGCTGGTGACCGGCTACGGCGACGCGAACGCCTGCCTGATGGTCGACTTCGACGCGCTGCCCGCCGAGGTCGACCGGCTGGTCGTCATCGCCGCCGCCGACACCGAGAACCACCCCGGGGCCACCATGGGCGGATTCGCCGGGCCGGCGCTGATCCTGGAGGCGGGCTCCGGGCAGGACGCGGCCGTGGTGCACCTGGCGGACGGCGCGGAGACCAACACCGCGATGCGGCTCGGCCGGTTCGACCGCGATCCCTCCGGGGACTGGGAGTTCACCCCGGCGCTCGCCGGGTACCCGGGCGGGCTGCGCCAGGCCGTGACCGCGTACGGGCTGGAGGTCGTGGACGCGTGACGGCGCGGGGCACCCGGCCGCCACCGGGTGCCCCGCGGTTCGACCCTCGGCGCAACTATCGGCGCAACTCTCAGTGAACGACGGGCAGTTCCAGCACCGACCCCCGGTCGCCGCCCCAGCCGATCCGGTAGCCCGCCTGCCCGTCGGCGGGGAGGAGCTGGAAGGAGTCGGGGTTGGCGGCGGCGACGGTGAGCCTGATCCGGTCGCCGGGCCGGAACAGCACCGAGACGGGCTGGAGGTCGATGGTGACGCGTTGGGCGCGGCCCTGCGGGAAGTCCTCGGCGTCCTCGGCCGCGTAGCTGCGCGGGGTGCGCAGCCGGCGCCAGTCCGGGTTGTCGTCGCGGTCGGCCACTGCCCGCTCGGTCAGGGCCAGTTGGCCTTCCGTCAGATAGGTGACCCGGCCGTCCGGGGAGACGTCCTCCAGGTAGACGTGCAGGGCGCCGCGCGCCGAGCCGGCCAGTCCGGTGACGTCGAGGGTGACCTTGCCGTTGCCGGTGACCCGGGTGTCGGCGGTCAGCGGTGCGGTGGTGTAGCTGAGCAGTTTGGCGTCGACGGCGGCGCGGTCGGGGTAACTGACCTCGTCTCCGCTGAGGTTGGTGTTCCAGCGGTCCAGCGGGCCGGTGCCCGCGGTCGGGTCGAGGCGCAGCAGGTCGGAGCCGCCGCGGCGGTCGTCCGCCAGGCCGCCGAGGGTGCCGCCCGCGCCGAGGGGGAACCGCTGGGTGCGGGTGCCGGGCACCGGCCAGCGGGTGGTGGTGCGCCAGACGCCCTCGTTGAAGGTGTAGTAGTGCACCTGCCGGCGGCCGTCGGGGCGGGCGTTCCCCCGGACGTAGCGGTCGAAGAAGTCGACCACGCGCCGGTCGTTCTCCTCGTGTTCCCGCGCGGTGAGCGGGCGGGCGGGCTGGAACGGGTCGGCGAGCCAGCCGGCGCCGTGGTTCCACGGGCCGATCCAGTCGTCCTGGGTGTTGGACAGGCCGGTGAACTGGGAGAGCACCCCGTTGGCGGTGCCCGCGTCGAGCCAGCCGGCGCGGGTGAGGACGGGCACCCGGCCGGCCTCGACGGCGTCGGTCCGCTCGCCGACGCTGCCGACCGTCCAGCTCTTCGGGCCGTCCCGGTAGTCGCGGTGGACGCCGGCGTGCGCCATCTCGACGAGGTTGGCGTTGTTCGTGTGCTCGGCGCGCGCGGCGGCGAGCAGGGCCGGACCGTCGGGTCCGTCGACCGGCCGGGGCTGGAAGCCGGTGAGGCCGACGTCCGCGCAGAGCCTGCGGGTCTGCTCGTCGGTCTCGCAGGTGGTGCCGCCGGCCCCGTCGAGGATGCGCAGCAGCAGCGCGTACTGGGCGATCCGCGGTTCGATGAGCACGCCGCCGGGGCGCACCAGGTCCTCGTACGGGTCGAAGTCGTAGGAGATGGGGGCGGCGGCGGTGATGTGGTGGTTGCCGAGGGAGGTGGCGAGCATCGCGGTGTCGCCGCCGTAGGAGATGCCGGTGGTGCCGACCCGGCCGTTGGACCAGGGCTGGGCGGCGATCCAGTCGCTGAGCGGGCCGCTGTCGGCGGTCACGTCGGCGCCGAGTTCGGAGGTGAGGGTGCCGAAGGAGGCGCCGGTGCCGCGCAGGTCGGCGGTCACGAAGGCGTAGCCGCGGGCGGTCCACCGCTCGGCCTCGCCGCTGGTGCCGCCGGGTTGGCCGGCCCGGACCCGGGCCCGCCAGTAACGCTGGGTGACCAGGACGGTGGGCAGGTGGGCGCCGGCCCGGGTGCCCTCGGGCAGGTAGACGTCGACGGCGAGGCGGACCCCGTCCGGCATCGCCACGTAGCGCGACCGCAGATGCGGCTCGGCGGGCCCGCCGGCCCCCGCGTCGGGCCCGGCGGCGGCCGCCGGGGCGACCGGGAGTCCGAGTGCGGCGGCAGCCGCGACCAGCGCCGCCAGCGGGCGGCGCGACATCTCCCGCCTCATCGGACGGTCGCCTTCCGGGGGCCTTCCTCCGGGCGTACCTCGGCGCCGTCCGGGACCGTCACCACGGCGGCGTCCCCGACGTCCGCGCTGTGGAAGGGCTGCCGACCTGCCTGAATGCTCATTGCGACGACCTGGCCTCTCTCGTACGAGCGAGTAGCGTGGTCCCGTCCCCCACCGTCGATGGGACCACGCGCGCCCGGCCGTCCACCAGAGCGCCCTACCCTGAGACGACCCCGATGCGGCCCTGACCCTCCCCGGAGTCCTGGACGTGTCCCGAGTCCTGGGCGTGTCCGCCGGCCCGGCCGTCGCCGAAGTCGCGCACCGCCTCGGTGACGATCGCCTCCAGCCGGGCGTGGTGGGCGCCGCGCCAGTAGGCCTGGCCGCAGTCGGCGCACTGGGCGAAGGCGTCGTAGGAGCGCTCGGTGCCGTCCCGCAGCTGCTCGCGCACCGAGGTCTTGGTGGCCGGGTGCAGGGTGCCGTTGCAGGTGGTGCAGCGGCTCCAGGGGGCGAGCGGCGGCGCGAAGCGGGAGAGCACGTCGCGAAGTTGCTCGGCGGGGCGGTGGCTGTAGACGTAGGCGCCGGCCCACAGTTCGCGCCGGCGCAGCAGTCCGCGGTCGCGGGAGAGCATGATCCGCTGTTCGGCGGCCGAGCGGGCGGCCAGGGCGGCGTCGCCGATGTCGGGGTTCTCGTACGCCGCGTCGACGCCGAGCAGGCGCAGCCGCCGGGCGAGGGTGCCGAGGTGGACGTCCAGCAGGAAGCGCGCCGGGCCGGGCACGGTCTGCGGCCTGGCCACGGCCAGGACGGCGATCTCCTCGCCGTCGGCCGGCACGTGGGTGTCGGGCACGGCCCGGCCGTCCACCCGCAGGCCGCCGACCTCGGTGAGCGGGACGCCCAACGACTCGACGACGTGGCCGAGGGTGGAGCTGCCGTCGGTGCGCAGCGCGGTGCGGCCGGCCCGCCGGGGCGCGGAGACGAAGAGGTGCAGCTCGGGGGCGAAGTCGAGCCGGATCTGAGGTCGGTCCACGCGGCCAGCATGCCAGCGGGCGGCGGGCCGGGGCCACCGGGTTTCCGGCCCGCCCCCGGGCCGCTCCCCCGGCCCCGCCGTCGTGGCCTCCCGGCTCGGGCCCGCCGTCGCGGCCTTCCGGATCGGACCCCGGGCCGACCTTCCCGGGTGGGCCGCCACCGCGGCGTTCGCCGTCAGGCCCCCGGCGGCGCGCCCGCGGCCACCGGCGACGGCGGTGGCACCGCGGGGCCGCGGTCCCGTGCCGCCCAGCGGGCGACCGGCCCCATCGCGTACCCCGCCGCGAGGAACACCCCGCCGAGGACCAGCCAGCCGGCCAGGCCCCCGTCCAGCAGCAGCGTCGTGAGCAGCAGCGGCCCGAGGGTGCGGGCGACGGCGACGCCGGTGCCGAAGAAGCCCTGGTACTGGCCGATCCGCCCGGCCGGGGCGAGGTCGAAGGCGATCTGCCAGCTGCCGGCCGACTGCTTCATCTCCCCGGCCACCTGCAGGACGGAGGCGGCGACCAGCAGCGCGCCGACCGCCCAGACCGGCACGTCCAGCGCGGACAGCCCGAAGACGGCGCAGGAGCCGAGCAGCAGCAGCCCGGCGGCGCGGACCGCCCGGGCGGCCGGGTCCAGTCCGGTGATGCCGTGTGCCGCCCGGACCTGGAAGGCCAGCACCGCGAGGGTGTTGAGCACGAACAGCGCCGAGCCGAGCCAGCCGATCCCGGGGGCGCGCGCGGCGATCCAGAGCGGGATGATCAGGCTGAGCAGGGGCATCCGCAGCAGCAGGACGGCGTTGACCGCGGTGACGGCGGCGTACCGGCGGTCGCGCAGCACGGCGAGCCGCGGCCCGGCGTCCGACGGCCCCGCCGGGGCCGGGGCCTCGGGCAGCCGCCGCAGGACCAGCGCGCTGAGCAGGAAGCCGAACACGGTGACAGCGAAGGCCGAAAGGTAGGCGGCGCGGGTGCCGACGCCGAGTGCGATGCCGCCGATCGCCGCGCCAACGGCCAGTCCGCCGTTGAGGGTCGACTGGATGTGGGCGAGCAGGGCGGTGCGCTGCGCGGGCGGCACCAGGGCGGCGACCAGCGCCTGGCGGGCGGCGGTCAGGCCGGACTGCGCGGTGGCGTAGAGGCAGACCGCGAGCAGGAACAGCGGGTAGGAGCGGATCACCAGGAAGGCGGCGACCACGGCCGCCGTGCCGAGTGCGAGCGCCACCGAGGTGCGGCGCGGGCCGCGCCGGTCGGCGAGGTGGCCGAGCGGGACGCCGGCGACGGAGCCGAGTGCCCAGGCGAGGGTGAGGCCGAGCCCGAGGGCGGTCGGCGACATCCCGACGACCCGGGTGAAGTAGAGCGCGGAGCAGGTGTAGTAGGCGCCGTCGCCCACGGCGGCGGCCAACTGGGCGGCCGCGAGGGTCCGCTGGGGCCCGGCGGGCGGCAGGGCGTCCCAACGGGCGGCTCGGTCGGTCGGCATGCTCCTCCTTCTCCGGTGTGCGGTGTCACCCGCCGGACGCATCCGGGCGGTCACCCACACGCGTCCACCTGCGTAAACGTCTTCACGGACCGTCACCCCTGCCCGCGACCGCCGGACGGGCGGCGCGCGGAGCCGATCTCCGCGACCGCCGGTGCCGGCACGCCCCCACTCTAGGGAAAAACCGGCCCAGTGGAACGGTCCAGTGATCAAGGAATTCCCTGGGCCAATCCGTCGCGCCGCCGCACCGCCGACCGACCCCTGAACCCGCGTGCGAGAGGCGCCAGTTGGCGCCTCCGAGCCCTTCCGGGCGAGCTCGCCCCGGCCTCGCCCGCGCCTCCGAAGCGCCGTCCGTACCCGCTCCGAATCCGCTCCGGCCGCCCGCCGCGAAACCGTGACCGGGCAGACCAGGGGCCAACTTTGACCGTGTTGACCCGTCAGTAGCGCCCTTTTATGCTCAACGGCGTTCGCGATCCGGCACCGGGCCGGGGCCACGCCGCCCACCCGTTCCCGTCGCCGTCCCCGGCTCGAAGGGTGGCCCCCCATCAGCACCTCCACCGCCCCCTCGGACTCCCCCAGCCGACCCGGCGGCACCGGCCACCCGCACACCCGCGCCCTCCCCGGCGGCCCGGACACCGCCGCCCCGGACACCCCTACCGCCCCGGACACCGCGGCACCGAACGGGGCCACCCGCCGCCGGCGCTTCCTCACCTACCTGCTGGCCGCGCCCACCCTCACCGTCGCCGCCGGTCCCGGCCCCGACGCCGCCGCGCCCGCCCCCGCACGGGCCGCCGCCCCGACCCCCGTCCCGCGGCCCGCGGCGGCCGCCGTACCCGTCCGGGAGACCGCCCTCCCCCATCAGCTGATCGGCCTGCCCGGCATCCCCGACATCGTCGACCTCGGCGACGCGATGATCATCGCCGGCCTGCCGACCGCGCACCTGCTGGTCCTCGAAGTCACCCCCGCCGGCCGGGCCGCGCTGCACCTGCCCCGGCTGGAGGTCGGCCAGGGCCTCACCACCTCGATCGCCATGATCGTCGCCGAGGAGCTCGACGCCCGCCTCTCCGACGTCGACGTCCCGCTCTGCGACTCCCGCCCCGAGCTGCTCTTCAACCAGCTGACCGGCGGCTCCAACTCGATCCGCTCGCTGTACGACCCGGTGCGCGCCGCGGCCGCCGCCGCCCGCGCCCGGCTGGTGACCGCCGCCGCCAAGCGCTGGAACGTTCCCGCGGCCACCCTGCGCACCGCCGACTCCGCCGTCCTCGCCCCCGACGGCCGCCGCCTCGGCTACGGCGACCTCGCCGCCGAGGCGGCCGAAGTCGCCGTACCCGCCGTCCCGGCCGTCCCCAAGACCGCCGACCAGCTGCGCCTGGTGGGCAGGCCGACCGGCCGGATCGACGCCCGCGACATCGTCACCGGCCGCGCCAAGTACGCCGGGGACCTCCAGATCCCGGGCGCCGTGCCCACCGTGGTCGCCCGGCCGACCACCGTCAACGGCACCCTCAAGTCCCTGGACGCCTCCGCCGCCCGCGCCATGCCCGGGGTGCTCGGCGTGGTGCGGATCCCGACCGGCGTCGCCGTCCTCGCCGAGACCTTCGACCAGGCGCTCAAGGCCCGCGACGCGCTGCGCACCACCTGGAACCCGGGCCCGGTCGCGGGCCTGTCCGACGCCGACGTCCGGTCCCGGCTGCGCGCCGCCCACCTGCCCTCGCTCCCGCCGCCGCTGCTCTCCCACCGGGTGCAGGCGGAGTTCGACTTCGCCTTCGTCAACCACGCCCCGATGGAGGTGCTCACCGCCGTCGCCGACGTCCGGCCGAACCGCGCCGAGCTCTGGTTCGCCTCGCAGAGCCCGATCCTCGCCCAGGGCACCATCGCCGCCGAACTCGGCCTGCCGGAGAACGCCGTCACCGTCCACGTGGTGCGCGGCGGCGGCTCGTTCGGCCGCCGGCTGTTCTTCGACGCCGCCCTGGAGGCCGCCCAGGTCTCCAAGGCCGCCGGCCGCCCGGTCAAGCTGATGTGGACCCGCAACGACGACATGCGCCACGGCCGGGTGCGCCCGGCCAGCCACCACGTCGTCCGGGCCACCTACGGCCTCGGCCAGGTGTTCAGCTGGGAGCACCACGTGGCCGGCGTCCGGACCGACCTCGGGCACGGCCTCGGCGACATGCTCACCGCCGCCGGCTACAACCTCCCGCTGGCCGGGCTCACCGCCTCCGAACTGTTCTTCCTGCTCACCGAGAAGATCCCGTACGACGTCGGAGTGCCCACCCAGCTGCTCGCCGAGGTACCGCTGGAGCTGAACACCGGAAGCTGGCGCTCGGTCTACTCGGGCACCGTCCGGGTCACCGACGAGATCATGATGGACGAACTCGCCCGCCGGATGGGCCAGGACGAGCTGGGCTTCCGCCGCGACCGGATGCGCAGCGCCGCCGGGCGGGCGGTGCTGGACGAACTCGCCAAGCGCGGCAACTGGGGCCGCCCGATGCCTCCCGGCCAGGCCCAGGGCATCGGCTACCACGACGAGCACAGCGCCAGCGCCGGGTACCTGGTCGAGCTGGACGCCACCGACCGCGCCAACCCCCGGGTGACCAAGGCCGTCGTCGTCGCCGACGTCGGCCGGGTGATCAACCCCAGGGGCCTGGAGGCCCAACTGACCGGCGCGCTGGTCGACGGCATCTCGGTGATCCTGCAGGCCGGCAACCACCTGGACAACGGGGCCTTCCGGGAAGGAAGTTACGGCGACTTCCACTACGCCCGGCAGCGGCACACCCCGCCGGTGGTCGAGGTCCACCTGATGCCGCCGAGCGGACCGCCCGGCGGCGCGGGCGAACTGGGCGTCCCGGCCGCCTCGGCCGCCGTCGCCAACGCCTACGCCCGCGCGACCGGCACCAGCCCCCGCTCCTTCCCGATCGCCTTCTGACCACCGGCACCATCCGACCACCTGCTGAGGAATCCCGACTCCCCATGCCCACCCACACCTTCGTCCTCAACGGGCGGCCCGTCAGCGTCGAGGCCCCGGACGACATGCCGCTGCTCTGGGTCCTGCGCGACAAGCTCGGCGTCACCGGCCCCAAGTACGGCTGCGGGGTGGGCGTCTGCCGCGCCTGCACCAGCCACCTGGACGGCGAGGAGTTCCAGCCCTGCACCCGGTCCGTCAAGGACTGCGAGGGCCACACCGTCACCACCATCGAGGGCCTGGCCGACGGCGAGGTCCTCCACCCCGTCCAGGAGGCCTGGCTCGCCTGCGACGTCGCCCAGTGCGGCTTCTGCCAGCCCGGTCAGATCATGACCGCCGTCGCCCTGCTGCGCCGCACCCCGAACCCGACGGACGCGGACATCGACCGGATCCAGAACGTCTGCCGCTGCGGCACCTACCCGCGGATCCGCGAGGCGATCAAGCAGGCCGCCGCGCGGCAGGCCGCCAAGCCCTGAGCCGCCCGAGTCGGCTTGAACCGCCCTCGGCCGCCCTGGGCCGCCCTGGACCGCCCTGGGCCGCCCTGGGCCGATCGGCATCCCGCGGCCCCTGGCCCGGCCGGCCCGGAGCACCTAGGCTTGCCGGACCCAGTCGCCGAGCCGGCAAGGATGACGCATGATCAGGCGCCGTTCACTGCTCGCCCTCGCGGGCCTGGGCGGGTCCGCCGCCCTGCTGCCCGCCGGGCCCGCCCTCGCCGCCCCGCCGCGGACCGTCGACCTGCCCGCCCCGCCGCGCACCGTCGACCTGCCCGCGCCCACCGTCGGCCGGCCGGTCGGCACCACGAGCCTGCACCTGGTGGACCACGACCGACCCGACCCGTTCGCACCCGCCCCCGGCCCGCGCGAGCTGATGGTGCAGTTCTGGTACCCGGCGCGCGGCACCGCCGGCCGGCCCCGCGCGCCCTACACCACCCCCCGGGTCGCGGCCGCGATCGAGCGGATCCTGCCGCTGGACCCGGGCACCCTCGACCTGGTCCGCCCCACCGCCCGCGCCGACGCACCCGCCCACCCGGGCCCGCTCCCCCTGCTGCTGCTCGGCCACGGCCGCACGGGCGGACGCAGCAACTGCACCGCGCTGGCCGAGGAGTTGGCCGCGCACGGCTACCTCGTCGCGGCCGTCGACCACACCTACGACGCCGCCGCCGTCGAGTTCCCGGACGGCCGGCTGGTGCGCAGCGTCCTGCCGGAGGACCCGCCGGACTGGGACGCCGCCGAGCGCAAGGAGATCGCCGCGCGGGTCGGCGACCTGCGCTTCGTCACCGATGAACTGACCGACGGCCGACTGCCGTTCCGGATCGACGAGGAGCGGATCGGCGTGCTCGGCCACTCCATGGGCGGAGCCGCGGCCGCCGAGGCACTGCGCCTGGACCCGCGCTTCCGCATCGGCCTCGACCTCGACGGCGGCCTGTTCGGCTCCCCTGTCCCGGAGCTCGGGCTGGACCGGCCGTTCCTGCTGCTCACCTCGATCGACGACCACGGCACCTGGCAGCGCTGGCGCGAGCACCACCACGCCTGGGGACGCCAACTGCGCACCCTGGGCGCGGGCCACCTCACTTTCACCGACCTGCCGCACGCCGCCGTCCCCGGCAACCTCCCGGCCCACCTGCCCCCCGAGGTCTACGCCACCCTGCTCGGCACCATCGCCCCCGCCCGCGCCACGGCGCTCACCCGCACCTACGTCCGGGCCTTCGCCGACCACTTCCTCCGCGGCCGCCCCGCCCCGCTCCTCGACGCCCCGTCCCCGCGCCACCCGGAGATCGAGTTCCGCTGGAGCCACCCGTAGGAGCCGCCGGCGCCGGGGCGCGGCCCGGGGTGCGGCGCCGGGGTGCGCGCCTCCCCGCGGCCGGGGGTCCGGAGGCAGGCTCTGCCTAACTCGTCGGGCCCGCCGCCGGGTCGCGGCCGAAGAAGGCGGCGAGCCGGTCGTACGCCGGGGCGTCGTCGGGGACGGCGACGGCGGGGCCGAAGGCGTGCCGCTCCTCCTCCGCGCCGCGGTACTCGGGCTTGAGCGCACCGCCGGCCCAGGCGAGCGCGGCGAGCGCGACCTCGTGGTCCAGGCCCTCGGTGGACTGGCCGGTGGCGTGGGCCAGGTCCCAGCCGTGGACGGCGAATTCGGCGGTCTGCTGGTCGACCGGGAAGCGGGCCGGCAGGGCGCCGAAGCCGGGGAGCTCCAGGGTGCCGCCGAGGTCGCCGGCCGCGCGCCAGGCGTCGACCAGTTCCTCCGCCCCGGCCTCGAAGGCGTGCAGCCAGTCCTCCTCGACCCGTTCGAAGGGCTGCGACCAGTCCGGCTGCCCGCCCTTCGCCCGTACGGTGAACTGCCGCAGGTCGTGCAGGAGGTGGCTGATCAGGTCGCCGACGTCCCAGGAGCGGCAGGGCGTCGGGTGGCCGGCCAGCTCGACGCCGGTGCCGTCGATCAGCCCGGCGGTCTGCGCGAGGGCCCGGGCGAGCAGCCCGATCGGGTCTTCCGCTGCGGTCATGGCACACCTCTCGGTACGGGGTCCCGGTACGGGAGCACGGGTCGTGCCGGGCGATCGTAAGCGCGGGCGCCGACAACCGCCCGGCACGACACCGTGCCCGCCGGGCCCCGCGCGTCAGGCGGCGAAGCCGCCGTCCACCGCCAGCTCGGCGCCGCTGACGTACCGGCCGTCCTCGCCCACCAGGTAGGCGACGGCGGCGGCGACGTCCGCGCCGGTGCCGAAGCGGCCGAGCGCGGTGAGCCCGCTCTGGAACTCCGCCGACGGGCCGTCGGCCGGGTTCATGTCGGTGTCGATCGGCCCCGGGTGGACCAGGTTGGCGGTGATCCCGCGCGGCCCGAGCTCCCGGGCCAGCGCCTTGGTCAGGCCGATCAGCGCGGCCTTGCTGGTCGCGTACAGCGTGGCGCCGGGGAAGGCGACGCGCTGGGCGATGCAGCTGCCGACGGTGACGATCCGTCCGCCCTCGGCCAGGTGCGCGGAGGCCGCCCGGGCGTAGAGGAAGGGTGCCCGGACGTTCACCTCCAGCACCCGGTCGACGTCCGCCAGGGTGAGGTCGCCGATCGGGCCGAGGACGCCGACCCCCGCGTTGTTCACCAGGACGTCCAGCTTCCCGAACCGCTCGACGACGGCCTCGACCACGCCCTCCACCGCCTGCGGGTCGGCGCTGTCCGCCCGTACGGCCCAGCCGGTCCGCCCCATCGCGGTGATCTTCGCGGCGATCTCCTCGGCCCGCTCCGCACCGCCCTGGTAGGTCACCACCACGTCGGCGCCGTCCTCGGCCAGCCGCAGGGCGACCGCCGCCCCGATCCCCCGGCTGCCGCCGGTCACCAGGGCCACCTTGCCGTCGAGCACCATCGCACCGTTCATCGTCATATCTCCAGAACTCCTCGTTCCGATCTCGGACATGACTCGATCCTGGTCCGGCGGGCTTCAAACCTCCGGCGGTATTCGGACGTTGCGTTCAAGATTCAACAATGCCGTGCGGCGCCCCCGCACCCCGGCGCACACCCATTAGTGGTAGTACGACCCGACCGCCGGCTGACCCGTCCAGTTGGGCCCGGCCGCCGGGTCGGCTCCGGCGTAGGCGAAGGGCAGCGCGACCTCCCGCCCGCCGTCCAGGAGCAGCAGGCGCCGGCGCGCCCGGTACTCGAAGCCGGCCGACCGCAGCGCCGCCACCACCGCGCGGGCCGCGCCGGAGCCGTCCGGGCGGCGCACCGACTCCGGGTCGAAGTGCGCGGCGAACCGGCCGTCCGGGGTCAGCCAGGACGCGGCGCGGGTGATCGCGCCGAGCTGGTCGCCGAGGTAGTGCAGCCCGTGCACACAGGTGATCAGGTCGTAGGACCGCTCCGGCTCCCAGTCCGCCACCGCCGCCGTGACCAGGCGCAGGTGCGGCAGCTCCGCCAGGTCCGGCGGCGGGGCCGGCGGGCCGACCAGGTCCACACCGGTCAGCTCCACGACCGCCCCCGGGGTCCGGCTCCGGGCCGCCGCCAGCAGCGCCCGGCCCTCGCCGCTGCACAGGTCCAGCCACCCCGGCGTCGCACCCCCGTGCTCCGCCAGCCAGGCGAGCGGGTCGAAGCCGAGCTCGCGGGCGTAGCTGTTCACCCCGCTGAGCCCGCGCTCGCGGTTCATCGTGCTGTTGGCCACCACCGGGGAGGCGGTGAGCTCACTGTCGTCGATCAGTCGGACCATCGGCCGACCCTACCGGCGAGGGGCGCGACGGCCGACCGCACGCGGAGGACGGGGCCCCGCAAGGGCCTGCCGGGGCCCACCAGGGCCCGCAGCGGCCCGTAACGGGCCGTTGACGGCCCGCGAACGCACCGGAACCGGCCGGAGCGGCCGCCCCGTCC